>JAPUFN010000038.1 GCA_027293665.1 Gammaproteobacteria bacterium
GTTCTGCTGCACTGACGTCGACATAGGCGTTGTCGATTCCAAGCCCTGATAATGCTGCCATGAGGTGTTCGATTGTCGACACTGCCACTTCGCCGTTAGTCAGCGAGGTCGCCATCGTCGTGTCGCCGACGTTTTTCGCAAGAGCCGGTAACTCAACAGGCTCGTCGAGATCGGTTCGCACGAAGATGATTCCGGTATCGACCGGGGCCGGTCGCAACGTCAGGTAGACTTTTTCTCCCGTGTGCAAACCCACACCGGTGGCGCGAATGACGTTTTTCAGCGTCCGCTGATTCAGCGCGTTAGCCATCTGCATTTACCTTGTGAAGACTCTATTCTTATTGTCCGCTCTAACCTGTACGCCAGAGCGACGATTCACCATCGAGCGGTATTAACCGCCGAGCCAGGAGCCTACGGGCGCGCATGGTAGCAAAGGGTCCTGACGAAAGTATGGCCGCCGGTCACAATTTTGTTACATTTTGTTTCGTCAGCCACGACCAATCTTCGCCGGCTCACTCACGCCCGCCAAGCGGACTGGCCGTGCAGAATGCTCAATCCGCCTGGCGCCGGAGAAACGCCGGTATATCCAGATAGTCGAGATCCTGGTTTGCCAGATCCTCTGCAAGATTACCCTGCTGCAGTGCGGCGTTGTGCCTGGCGTAGGCAGGTCTATCGAGGCGCCGGTAGTCGACCTGGCCGTCCGCCGTCATGTCAGTCAGCGTGTTGTCGACGATCACATTCGGCCGCAGCGGCTCGCCGAGGCCGGTGGCCACAACGGTGACTTTAATCTCGTCTCCAAGCTCCGGATCGATGACCGTGCCGACCACCACCGTCGCCGAATCGGAGGCGAACTCATCGACGATATTCCCGACATCGGTGAACTCGCCGATGTTGAGATCCGGGCCCGCAGTCACATTCACCAGAATGCCGCGTGCACCGTGGAGGTCGACGTCTTCGAGCAGCGGGCTGCGAATGGCCGCTTCGGCTGCATCACGCGCGCGATTTTCACCCGAGGCTCGGCCGGTGCCCATCATCGCCATGCCCATTTCCGACATTACCGTGCGGACATCGGCAAAATCCACGTTGATCATGCCCGGCCGTATGATCAGATCGGCAATCCCCTGCACGGCGCCCAGCAGGACATCGTTCGCAGCACTAAAGGCGTCGAGCATGCTGGTGCGCTCACCAAGGACCGCAAGCAGCTTCTCATTGGGGATCGTGATCAAAGAATCCACAATCTGCTGGAGTTCCTGAATTCCGCGGTCTGCCGCCGAGGTGCGCTTCTCAAACCTGAACGGCTTCGTGACGACAGCGACGGTCAGGATGTCCATCTCTTTGGCTATTTCGGCAATAATTGGCGCAGCACCCGTGCCGGTGCCGCCACCCATTCCGGCGGTGATGAATACCATGTCAGCACCCGCCAGCACCTCAGCAAGACGGTCCCGGTCTTCGATCGCCGCCTGCCGGCCGATATCCGGATTCGCACCGGCACCCAGGCCTTTGGTGATCGAGCTGCCAATCTGCAGCACGGTCTTTGCGTCCAGACTTTTCAGTGCCTGCGAGTCCGTATTGGCGGCGATGAAATCGACCCCCTCGACCTGCTTCTTCAGCATATGCTGGACAGCATTACCGCCACCACCGCCGATGCCGATTACTTTGATGATCGCGCTCTGGGGTGCACTATCTACCAATTCAAACATCTAAGTTCTCCTAATCAAAAATTGTCGCTAAGCCATCTTTTCAACCGGGCAATTACGCCTCCCCGGCCACGGCCGCGCCTGGGCAACTCTTCTTCGCGTTCTTTTCCGAACAGCAACAAGCCAACGCCCGTCGCATAGACCGGATTCCTTATGATGTCCCTCAGGCCTGCCACACTGCGTGGCAATCCCAAACTGACCGGCATGTGAAAAATTTCTTCACCAAGCTCGATCACCCCCTCCATCTTGGATGCGCCCCCAGTAAGCACAATCCCGGCAGCAATCAGATCCTCGAAGCCACTGCGCCGCAGTTCCGCCTGGATCAGCGTGAACAGCTCGTCGTAGCGAGGCTCAACAACCTCTGCCAATGCCTGTCGCGACAATTCTTTCGCCGGCTTGTCACCCACACCCGGAACCTTGATGGTTTCGTCGGGGCGCGCCAGCTGCGTTAACGCGCAGGCATATTTGATTTTTATCTCTTCTGCGTTCTGCGTCGGCGTGCGCAACGCCATTGCAATATCGTTCGTGACCTGATCGCCTGCGATCGGTATCACTGCGGTGTGGCGTATGGCACCGTCGGTGAACACGGCGATATCGGAAGTGCCGCCACCGATGTCCACGAGGCAGACACCCAACTCCCGCTCGTCATCCGTCAACACCGAATAGCTGGATGCCAGTTGTTCGAGAATCACGTCGTTAACCTTCAAACCACAGCGCTCGATACACTTTTCAATGTTCTGCGCAGCATTGACGGCACAGGTCACCAGATGAACCTTCGCCTCCAGCCGCACGCCCGACATACCCAGTGGCTCTCTCACGCCTTCCTGAGAATCGATCACATATTCCTGCGGCAGGATGTGAAGTATTTTCTGATCTGCCGGTATTGCCATTGCCTGCGCTGCATCGATGACCCGATCCACGTCCTGTGCAAGCACTTCCCGATCTCTGACAGCGACAATGCCGTGTGAATTGATGCTGCGAATATGACTGCCGGCGATACCGGCGTAGACGGAGTCGATTTCGCAGCCTGCCATGAGCTCTGCTTCCTCGATAGCACGCTGGATAGACTGAACGGTGGACTCTATATTGATGACCACGCCTTTTTTCATTCCCCGCGACGGGTGTGAGCCGATGCCGATGATCTCGAGATCACCCTCCGGCGTTATTTCTCCGACAATCGCGGCGACCTTGTTGGTACCAATATCCAAAGCAACGATCTTCGTCGGTTCACTCTCTGCCGCCATCAGTTGTTCGCTCTCCAGGGTTTAGTAATCTGGCTGCGGGCAAGCGCCGCCAGCACGGTTGGCTCACCACGCAAAGGTTGCCGCCAGCGCACAGCAACTCCGTTGGCATAGCGGGCATCGACCTGCTCGACCAGGTCCTCCTTCTGGGCGAGTTCACGCTCATAGACCACGAGAAATCTCGCGACGCGTTGCGTCAGCCGTTCAGCGCCGAGAATCAGTTTGATGCCAGTGGCAAAATTCACCGTCCACTCACCGAGTTCATTCTGCGCAAGCCGCTCAATGCGCAGCCCGACGGGCGCCGTTGCATCGTTCAGGCGCTGGTAAATCTCCATCGCTGCACGTGGTTGGGAGACCTGACAATCGAAGATCGGCAGGTCTGCCCGTGCTCCCGGCCATTGCACCACCTTGCCTTCCGTATTCAGATACGCATCCCGCCAGGCAGCAACCACCATCTCTTTATCGACGCTGACGACCAGACCGTCGGGCCAGAGGCGGCGCACCGTGACGTGGCGCGGCCAGGACAAGTCGCGGATGGCCTGCTGCAGCAAGTCGAGATCCGTGCTGAGTATTCCGCCCGGCACAATCTGTGTGCCGCGCCTGCTGCCGGAGCGTAGTTGTGCTGCCACGGCCTGCCTGATTGAGGCACGTTCAGCCTCATCGAGTTGACCTTCGACCCGGACGCTACTGATCGGCGCATCCAACTCGACCCACGCCATCAGCGCAGCAAACGCGAGCAGTACGATCAGCACGGGTGCTGTGAGTTTAACCATCAGCGCCACCAATGAGCTGATTGGAGATCTGGCTGACATTCCCCGCACCCTGCACGATCACGACATCGCCGGTAGCCGCCAGAGAAGGCAGAATCGCCCCGGCTTCCGCCGGATCGGCGGCAAACACGGGAATCACGTCACCACGCTGGCGCAGACCCTGACACAATGCCTTGCCATCGGCACCGGCTATCGGCGCTTCACCCGCGGAATAGACCTCGAGCAACACCAGCACATCCACCTGCGAGAGCACTTTCACGAATTCATCGTACAGGTCGCGGGTGCGGGTATAGCGATGCGGCTGATACACCATCAGCAACCGGCGCTGCGGCCAGAGTTTGCGAGCGGTCTGGATAACCGCTGCCACTTCCGTGGGATGGTGGCCGTAGTCATCGACCAGAGTGACGCAGGCCTGCCCGACCTGCACGTCTTGTGTCAGCTCGAAGCGTCGCGATACGCCGGAGAAGGCCTCGAGGCCCTGGACGATCGCCGCATCCGCCAGATCTTCGTCGGTGGCAATGGCGATGGCTGCCAGCGCGTTCAACACATTGTGCTCGCCGGGTATTGCCAGGGAGATGTCGAGCGGCTCACGCGTCGGGCGGCGTACGCTGAAACGCCACCGACCCTCTTCGATGCGCACATTTTCTGCCCGAAAATCGCTGTCTGCGCCAAAACCGTACGTCAGCACGGGTCGCGACAACTGCGGCAGAATGCTCAGGTTTTCACTGTCATCCGAACAGAGCACTACCGAACCGTAAAAAGGCAGGCGATGGATGAACTCAACGAACGTTTCTTTCAACTTCGCAAAATCGTTGTTATACGTCTCCATATGATCGCGATCGATATTCGTGATCACCGCTGACATGGGTTTGAGATGCAGGAAAGAAGCATCACTCTCATCGGCTTCGGCAATGAGATACCGGCTGGCACCCAGGCGGGCATTGCTGCCGGTGGAATTCAACAAACCGCCGATCACAAAAGTAGGATCAAGCCCTGCAGCCTGGAAAATTGCCGTGATCAGGCTGGTGGTGGTGGTCTTACCGTGAGTTCCGGCAACGGCGATGCCATGCCGGTAGCGCATCAACTCACCAAGCATCTCCGCGCGCGCGATGACGGGTACCCGGCGTTCATGAGCCGCAACGACCTCCGGGTTGTCATCGGCCACCGCACTGGAGACGACGACCACATCCGCTGCTGCAACGTTGTCAGCGGCATGACCGATGCGTATCTCCGCGCCGAGTTCTGCCAGCCGTTGCGTTGCAGCGCCCGCCTTAAGATCGGAACCGGACACCCGATAGCCCTGATTGAGCAGCACCTCAGCAATTCCGCACATGCCGGCACCGCCGATGCCCACGCAGTGAATCTGCCGCACTCGGCCCATTTCGGGCACCTGATAAGGGCTGACTTCAGCCATCCGCGGCCTCCAGTTCGACCCGACAGACGAGACCCAGCATTGCACAGCAGACAATGAGACTGTTGCCACCGTAGCTCACGAACGGCAGCGTCAGACCCTTCGTCGGCAACATCCCGGTATTCACGCCGAGGTTAATCAGACATTGCACGCCAAGCAGAAACGCCACCCCGTACACGAGATAGCCGGCAAACGGGCGACCAGCTTCGAGCGCGAGCCTGGCAATTCGTAGCAGCCGCAAGACCAGGACGACAAAGAGCAACAACACGAACAGCGCGCCGAGTAAACCCAGCTCTTCAGCAATCACCGCGAAGATGAAATCGTTATGCGCCTCCGGTAGATAAAAGAGTTTCTGGATTCCCTCGCCCAAACCCAGACCGAGCAATTCACCGCGGCCAAAAGCGATGAGCGCCTGGGTCAGTTGATAACCGCTGCCGAAGGCGGAAGACCACGGGTCGGTGAAAGTCGTCAGGCGTTCGAGCCGGTAGGGCTGGGCATAGGCGATTATTACCAGCGCGCCGGCGGCCAGTGTCACCGCGAACAGGAAGTGTCGGAGCCTCGCTCCGGCGATGAACAGCATCCCAATCGCCATCGAGCCAATCACCACGATCGAACCAAAATCGGGTTGCAGCAACAACAACCCGGCAACTACGCAGATCATCAACAGCGGCCGAACCAGAGCCATCGGCTCATCAGCCAGCCGCTCGCCGAATCGCGCAAGGTATCCAGCGACGTACACGAGTAGCAGGAATTTCGCAATTTCCGCCGCCTGCAATGAGAAGCCGCCAAGGCCGATCCAGCGTCTGGCGCCGTTGACTTCGCTGCCGACTCCCGGAATCAGCACCGCCACACACAGCACCACCGACGCTAACCACGCCAGCCTGTGGCCACGCTGCCACCAGGACAAGGGCACGATTAACATGAGAACAAACGCAAGACCGGCTATGACCAGAAAAAAACCATGCTTTGCGAGATAGACGGAATCAATCGCAACCGCGGAGGATGCGACCATTACCGTGCCCAGCCCCAGTATCAGCAACCAGGCCATGATCAGCGGCGTATCGAGCCTGTGCATCATGCTGCAAGTCCTTTTGCATGCTGCGAAAACTCAGCGCCACGCACCGCAAAATTCTCGTACATATCCAGACTCGCACAGGCGGGCGACAGGAGCACGAGATCTCCCACACTGGCGATCTCTGCGGCACGCTCAACAGCTTGCGACATATCGGCCACGTGATGGAGGACCGTTGAATCGTCGAGGGCATCTGCAATTTTTTCCGCATCCCGGCCAAGCAACACGACCGCTTTGACATATCTCAGAACGGGTTCGCGCAGCGGCGAAAAGTCCATGCCCTTGCCATCACCACCTGCGATCAGAACGAGGCGGCGTGCGCGCTGATCCGCAAAACCTTCCAGTGCTGCAAGCGTTGCGCCGACATTGGTTGCCTTGGAATCGTTGATGTAAACCACGCCAGCAACTTCGACGATACGTTCACAGCGGTGCGGCAACCCGCTGAACGATTTCACCCCGGCCGCAAGTTGCCTGTTCGAAATACCGCTGTTCATCAGCAGGGCAAAGGCAGCGAGTACGTTGAGTTCATTGTGGCGTCCGGCAAGCGGCAGCGCGGAACACTCGACGACCAGTTCTTCGCCGCAGGCGAGGTAGCGTGTGCCGGAACTTGTTCGCACTCCCCACTGGCCTTGCGCAGGTTCATCGATGTCGAATGTGACCAACCGGTCAACCGTGGCGACAGGGGTGGTTCCAGCGTCACCGCGGTACGCGACTGCCAGTTCGCAGCTTCGATAGATTCGCTGCTTGATCGCTGTATACGCGCCCATGTCGCCGTGCCGGTCGAGATGATCTTCGCTGAGATTGAGTATGGAGGCAGCGCAGAAATCGTGCCGCGCCAGACGTTCAAGCTGGAAGCTGGACAGTTCGATGACGTAGCCCACCACACGGTCGTCGATGAGATCGAGCGCAGGCTCCCCGAGATTGCCCCCAACAGCCGTCCTGCGCCCGGCATGGTTGCACAGATGGCCGACCAGCGAAGTAACGGTGCTTTTTCCGTTGGTACCGGTTATGGCGATTACCGGTTGCGTCGTCGCATCACAAAAAAGATCAATATCACTCAACAAGTCGACTTTGCCGTGCGCCGTTTTAACAAGACAACTATGCAACGCGAGCCCCGGGCTGACGATCGCTCTGTCCACGTTGTCGAAGGCATAGCACTGCACACCCAGGCACAGTTCGACCGCAGGAAATCGAGCGCGCACCTCATCCAGGAACGGCGGCTCATCGCGGCTATCTACAACCACGAGATCATCCCTGCCATAGAGATGCCTGACGCAGGAAAAGCCTGTGATGCCGAGACCGATGATTGCCGTTCGCATCTTGTTATCTAAAATTCCTATCGTAACTTTCTATCGTAGTTTCAGTGTTGACAAGCCAATCAACACCAGTACGAGAGTGATGATCCAGAAACGTACTATCACTCTGGGTTCAGGCCAGCCTTTCAATTCAAAATGGTGATGAATCGGCGCCATTCGGAAGACGCGTTTACCGGTCAGCTGAAAAGAAGCGACCTGAACGATGACGGACACTGCTTCCAGGACGAATAAGCCGCCCATGATGAAGAGCACGATTTCGTGTCTGATAATGATCGCAACCACACCAAGCGCCGCCCCAAGCGCCAGTGCGCCGACATCACCCATGAAAACCTGGGCCGGGTAGGTGTTGAACCAGAGAAAACCGAGCCCAGCGCCGATCAGCGCGCCGCAGAAGACAGCAAGCTCGCCGGCGTCCGGGATGTAGGGGATCTGCAGATATTCCGCGAATTCGACGTTACCGGCGACGTACGCGATCAACCCCAGGGCTGCGCCAACCATCACGGTCGGCAGGATGGCAAGCCCATCCAGGCCGTCTGTGAGATTCACGGCATTGCTGGTGCCCACGATCACAAAATACGCAAGCACGACAAAACCGCCACCAAGCGGAATTGCCACGTCTTTGAAGAACGGCACGATCAAGTCCGTCTCAGCGGGAAGCTGCGCGGTCGTGTAGAGAAAGATGGCAGCACTCAGTCCCGCGATCGACTGCCAGAAATATTTCCAGCGGGCCCTCAGGCCCTTGCTGTTGCGGCGCGAGATTTTCAGGTAGTCGTCGACCCAGCCAATCGTACCGAAGGCCATGGTTACCACCAGTACCGTCCAGACGTAGCGATTGCTGAGTTCACCCCAAAGCAACGTCGTGACGAATATCACGATGAGAATGAGCGCGCCGCCCATGGTCGGCGTACCAGCCTTGCTCAAATGACTCACTGGCCCATCTTCGCGCACGGTCTGGCCAATCTGATGGTAACTCAGCTTCGCGATCACGATGGGACCTATAACCAGAGACATGACCAGGGCGGTCACCACGCTGACCATCGTCCGGAACGTCAGGTACTGAAACACCGCAAAGCCGGAAATGAACTGTGAAAGGTACTCGGTTAGCCAGAGCAACATTACGCTTCTATCCTCTCCTGTGTGCCATGGCGGCTCGCACGACCTCTCGATCACTGAATGGTATTTTCCTGCCGTTGATTTCCTGATACACCTCATGGCCTTTACCGGCAACAACAACGAGATCGGCCGGCCGGGCGTTGGAGATTGCCGCTTCAATCGCGCAGCGCCGATCCTCACACTCATGCACACCAGCAAATTCATCCAGGCCGACACGCATCTGCTCGATGATGGCAGCTGGATCTTCGCTGCGCGGATTGTCGCTGGTGAGCCACAGCTCGTCGGCGTAGCGCTGTGCCGCCTGCGCCATCAACGGCCGTTTACCAGGATCGCGATCACCGCCGCAGCCAACAACACAGATCAGGCGACCCTCGACGTGCGGTGCCAACGCGCTTAGAACCTTTTCCAGCGCATCGGGCGTATGGGCAAAATCCACAACGACACTGGGTTCGCCGCGATAAAACTCCACACGGCCCGGTACGGCTCGGACCTGCGCCGCTGCAGCAACCACGGCCTCCAGCGCATGGCCCGCCTGACACAGGACGGCTAGTGCCGCAGACATGTTCGCAACGGAAAATTCACCATACAGCGGCAATTCAAATTCACTGTCACCCCATGGCGTCAGCCAGCGGCCTTTCACTCCAGTGGCGTGAAACTCGAGGTCCTGCCAACGCACGTCCCCGCTTGCACCATAGGTGCACGCGGCCACTCCCGGAGCGAGGCTGGCAACGAGCGACTGGCCAAACGCATCGTCCACGTTGATGACGGCAGCTTTGAGCGTGGAGTAGGCGAAGAGCTTTGCTTTGGCAGCACCGTAACTAGCGAAGTCGGCGTGATAGTCCAGGTGATCGCGGGAAAGATTGCTGAACACGGCAACGTCGAAGGCGACCGCCGCGGTTCGTTCCTGTTCCAGTGCGTGGGAACTGGCTTCGAGCACGACCCATTGTTTGCCGAGTCCGACGAGTTCCGCCAGACGCTGCTGGATGGTGATCGCGCTGGCCGTTGTGAGTTCGCTGGGGGTAAGGTTGTCCAGATCGCCCCAGCCAATGGTCCCGAGATAACCGGTCGCAGTTCCCAGACGCGTTGCCATATCCGCGATAAAGCTGGCGATGGAGGTCTTGCCGTTCGTGCCCGTGACACCGATGCAAAAAAGCGTCTCGCTCGGGCGTCCGTAGAGTCGGGCCGCCAGTTCGCCACGCCGTTGCGCTAGATTCGACACCACAAATACCGGCAGGTCCGCCGGTAACCCGCTCAGCGCGTGTTCCGCCACAACCGCCACCGCGCCGGCCGCAGCAGCCGCCGCGGCAAACGCGTGACCGTCGCTGTGACTTCCAGCGACCGCGACGAAAACATCTCCAGGTCTCACAACCCTCGAATCATCGCAGATGCCTGTCACCTCGAGCTCGCTGGCAGCTGCTTCCGGCAGAATTTCAGCAAGCGCAACCATCAGATTGGCCGCCTCTCGTCTGGCATCTCACCCAACAGCCGCAACGTTCTACCGACAACGCGCGAAAATACCGGTGCCGCCACCTCGCCGCCGCCTCTGGCATGACCCAGTGGTTCGTTGATGAGGACGACAGCTACGATACGCGGCGCCGAGACAGGGGCAATTCCGGCAAACCAGGCAATGTGCCGCTCATCGTCGTAGCCCGACTCTCCCACTTTGCGGACCGTGCCGGTTTTACCGGCAACGCGATAACCCTCGATATGGGCTTTCGGCGCGGTACCCGCAGGCGCGGTAACGCCCTCCATCATCTCCAGCAAGGTGCGGATGAGGGCTTCGTCGAACTTTCGCTCACCGACCACCGGGCCATCCTGCTTCAGTATTGAGACGGGCAGGCGAACGCCACCAGTAGCCAGACACAGGTACGCCTGAGCCAGTTGCAGGGGTGTGACCGCCAGACCGTAGCCGTATGCGAGCGTCGCTCGCATCACCGGATTGTCCAGACCGGCATCCGTCAGCGTGCCGGCTACTTCGCCGGGCAAGCCGGTCGCCAGAAAGTCGCTGATGCCAACCCGGGTCAGCACGTCATAAACCGCCCGCTCATCGATCGCGAGGGCAACTTTAGCGATTCCGACCTGGCTGGATTTCGTTAGCACGGTTTCCAGTGAAATGGTCCCGCGGTTGATCGGATCTTCGATCAGCTTGTTTCTCACACGAAAGTAACCGGGCGCCGTTTCGATGGCGGAGTCACGGCGGAACCGGCCGCTTTCCAGCGCCGCAAGCACCGTGAAGGGCTTGATGGTTGAACCCGGTTCATACGTATCGGTAACCGCGCGATTGCGCATACCCGGCGCGCTCGAGTAGCCGAGCTCGTTAGGGTTATACGAAGGTTGATTAACCAGCGCGAGGAGCTCTCCGGTATGCACATCGAGCATGACCAGGGAACCCGAGGTCGCCCGATGACTCTCCACCGCGGCTTTCAGTTCCCGGTAGGCCAGGAACTGCAGCCTCAAATCAATGCTGAGCGTGAGATCGCGGCCATATTCGGGTGCCGCCGTGAATTCCAGATCCTTGACCGTGTCCCCATACAGATCCTTGAGTACGGTCTTGCGTCCCGGGCGGCCCTGCAGGATTTTTTCGAAGGAAAGCTCGATGCCTTCGAGCCCTTCGTCGTCGATTCCGGTGACGCCAACCACATGGGCTGCCGTTTCGCTTGCCGGGTAATAGCGACGATATTCAGATTGATAGTAAATGCCCGGCAGATCCAACTGGCGCACGCGCTGGGCGAGATCCCAGGGAACGCGTCGTTTCAGATAGAGAAATTCCCGCGCCGCGTTACGCTGCAGATCCGCTGCGAGACGATCTGCATCAAGATCGAGTACGTCGGCGAGTGAGTCAATGGCCGGTCGATCCAGACCGCCCATGCTCGGGTCAGTCCATATGCCGACGACCGGAGTGCTGACCGCAAGTGCTTCACCGAATCGATCGTAGACCACGCCACGGTACGCTGGCATGACTTCCGTTCTGATAGACCGCGCATCACCCTGTTCCTGCAGAAACTCCCGTTCCGTTACGGTGAGATACACCACGCGGGCAGCCAAACCGCCGCAGGCGCCCAGGAAGACCACCACGATGCAGAAATGGCGCCACAGCTTCATCGCTCAATTCGCTCCACGGTGAGCGGAAACCTCATGGCAAGCTCGGTCTGCGCGGTTCGCTCCACATTCTGATAGGCCGCAAGTGCAGCCCGCTCGATCAGCAATCGGCTGTGCTTTGCAAGCTCCGCATCCTGCATACGCTGTGCATCCTGCAGCTGTCCGTGCAGTCGCCGGACATCGTGTGTCTGTTGCACAACCTGAATGCCCGAACCAACGACCGCCAGCAACGCAGCCAGCCAGGCGATGACCGTCCTCACGCGAGACGCTCCAGTACCCGTAAGGTCGCACTGCGTGCCCTCGGATTTCCTGCGACCTCCGCAGCAGACGCCCGGATGGGCCTGCCGATGACTTTTCCCGGCTGTTGCCTCTCGGATTCTCGAACCGGCAGACGGCGAGGCAGCGGTGTGCCACTCGCCAGGCGCCGGAAGCTCAGCTTTACCGTTCGATCTTCCAGCGAATGGAAGGTAATAATCGCCAGCCTGCCGCCAGGCCGCAATCGGTCGAACAATGTCTGGAGGGCACATTCAAGCTCGCCGAGCTCGTCATTGACATGCATCCGCACGGCCTGAAATGCGCGGGTGGCAGCGTGTTTCGTTCTACCCTGTTTGCTTCTCTGCGGCCGTCGCGGTTGCGCACGGCTAACGATTTCAGCAAGTTCCAGAGTCGAAGTCAGCGGCCGGGCGGCTTTGATGGCGCGCGCGATCCGGCGTGCGTAACGCTCCTCACCCAACGTTTTCAAGACGTGGACAATCCGGTCTTCGGCCGCAGTGTTCAACCATTGGGCCGCCGTTTCTCCCTGCGTCTGGTCCATTCGCATGTCCAGTGGTCCATCGCCGCGAAAGCTGAAACCGCGCTCGGCCGCGTCGAGTTGGGGCGATGACACGCCAAGATCCATCATCACTCCGGTCACGTGAGCAATGCCGAGATCATCCAGAACCGGGTCCAGTTGCGAGAAGCGTCCATGACAAATCGTCAAACGAGAATCTTCTTCCGCGTGGTCCTGACCTGCCGCGACAGCGGCCACGTCGCGATCGATGGCGATTAATCTGGCAGCGGCCGGTAAGCGCTTGAGCAAAGCCCGGGCGTGTCCACCACGGCCGTACGTCGCATCGACGTATATCGGCTCAACGCAATCTGCGGCGTCGAGATCCTCGCCAGTGGAACGTTCGGGTACCACTAGATCGACAGTCTCCTCACACAAAACCGGCTGATGTTCGCTGGTCAAACGGTCAAACCGGTAAATTCGTCACCATCGACGAGCAGATCCGAATCGCCTGACAGCCAGTCGTCCATGCGTCCCTGCCATTGATCGGCCGCCCAGACTTCGATCTTGTTGCCCTGACCAACGAGCACGAGTTTCTTTTTGAGTTCGGCAAATTTACGCAGCATCGCGGGCAGCAGGAAGCGTCCCTGTGAGTCGATCTCCATATCGGTGGCATGACCGATCAACAGGCGCTGGAGCAAGCGGGCCTGCACGCCGATATTCGGCAGCGACTCGAGCTTACGCTGGACGATTTCCCATTCAGGCAATGGATACAGGAGCAGGCACTTTTCGCGCATGTCGATAGTCACGACGACTTTGCCATCGCAACCCAGGCTCAGAGACTCACGAAACCGCGTAGGCAGTGCCATGCGGCCTTTGCCATCCAAGGTAGCGCTGTGTATTCCGCGAAACACGATGTTTACTGCTCAGCGACGGCACACGCCTGGAATTCCAACTCAATGGCCTGGAATCCGGCGATATTCCCCACCCGCTTCGACTTAATTCCCACTTTTTCCCACGAAATGACACTATAGACTGGAGTAATGGCCTGTCAACCCGGAACACCGGATAACTTACGGAAAATTAAGGACTTTTCTACTGACGCACGACGATACGGCGGATATTCCGTTAAATCACGTCAATTAGGTCGTGCTTTCTCGAAACAACATTAATAAAAAGATCGTCTGGGAATTAAAACTCAACTTTTTATACAAATCCTCCCTGTTGCAGAGAGTTGCAGAGAAACGAGCCGGCCGATAAGCCGGGTTCTGTCGCGATGACTGTCGCCAGCACATCACGGGTAGTCATTCATCTAGGATGTTCGTCGCCAAACACCTCAAGCGGCCTACCCGAATCCGGTGCGGACCACACCTGCTGGATTCCTATTTGGCCTTGCTCCGAGTGGGGTTTACCCTGCCACCCGTGTTACCACGGGCGCGGTGCGCTCTTACCACACCCTTTCACCCTTACCGTGCGCGCGTGCACTGGGCACGCGTGCCTTAGGCGGTTTGCTTTCTGCGGCACTATCCGTAGGTTTGCACCTCCCAGGCATTACCTGGCACCCTGTCCTGCGGAGCCCGGACTTTCCTCTCGCTGCGTACGTTTCAGCGCACACAACCAGCGACTACCTGGCCGGCTCGGCACCATTATAAGTCATTCGTCCATGCGCAGCGTGTTGAATAACACGCTGCTTGTCATCAGTCCGCCGTTTGCTGTTTGAACGTCAGCGCGAGCTGGTAGAGCTCATTCTTTTTCCCACCCACAAGCTGGGCACCCAGCCTCGCCGCCTGCGCCGGACCGAGTTCCCGGCACAGCACGCTCATGGTATGGCGGACGTCTGCCGGTGTGTGGTTGTCGATCTGACCTTCGAGCACGCAGACGAATTCGCCGCGCCATTGATCATTTTCATCGAGCTGATCATGCAGGGTCCGCGCCTGGCCGCACAGATAAGCCTCGTGGCGCTTGGTCATCTCCCTGCCGATGAACACGCGCCGGTTGCCGGGCAACTCTGCAATGTCCGCAAGACACTCGCGCATGCGGTGTGGGGCTTCAAAGAAGACGGCCGGGACACCCGCCGCTGCGGCCTGCTGCAACTGGCTGCGCCGCGCGGTGGCTTTAGCTGGCAGAAAACCAAGAAAGCGGAATCCCGCCATCGGCAATGGACAAACGGATATCGCGCACATGAGAGCGCTGGCACCAGGTACCGGGCGAACGTCGAGACCGTCGGCACAACACTGCCGCACCAACTCGAATCCGGGGTCTGACAGCAGCGGAGTGCCGGCATCGCTGACGAGAGCCACCGTCCGGCCGGCCGCGAGCGCAGCCTTCACCCGCGCGCTGACCGCCGCTTCGTTGTGATCGTGCAGTGCGAGCATTTTCGGCGGCGCTACGCCGATGGCTGCTAACAAGGTCCGAGTGCGTCTGGTATCCTCTGCCGCGATGATCTCAACGCCCGAGAGTACTTCTACC
>JAPUFN010000380.1 GCA_027293665.1 Gammaproteobacteria bacterium
GTAAATTCAAGGCCAACGCTGGCGCGCCACCCCAGCCCGCCATCACGGCAATGTATTGTTCGCCACCGATTGCATAGCTGATCGGTGGTGCGATGACTCCGGTCTGGGTCGGCGTCTGCCACAATCGCTGACCGGTATCGGCCCGGTGGGCGACCAGCCTGCCATCCCCAGTGCCCTGGAAAACCAGGTTGCTTGCCGTAGTCAATACACCACCGTTCCACATGGTTGGATGTTCGACCCGCCAGGCCGCCACTTGCAGGACCGGATCCCACGCGAGCAACTGCCCTTGCCATATATGTTTTGCGACTGCCTGAATGAGCTGCGGGCTCACTGGCATGCCAGAAGAAAAGTCGTCGTCCTGGCCCATGTTCCAGTGGTGGCCGGGTTGATACTCGAATTTGGCCGTCGTGCTGTAGGGGAACAGGTTGTCCATGGCGGGTATGTAGACGAGGCCGGTTGCGGTGTTGAATGCCATTGGTTGCCAGTTGTGACCGCCGAACGGTGCCGGTTGGGTTATTTTCCACTCGAGGCTGTGGTCGGCATTCGCAGGTTCCACAGGCCGGCCGGTGGCCAGATCCACATGGCTCGCCCAGCTCACGGAGGTATATTTTTCGGCGCTGATCAGCTCGCCCGTGGCTCGATCCAGGACATAGAAGAAGCCATTTTTTGGTGCCTGCAGCAGCACCTTGCGCATGACCCCAGCAATCGTGAGATCCGCCAGAATCATGTGTTGAGTAGCGGTGTAGTCCCAGCTGTCGCCCGGAGTCGTCTGATAGTGCCACACGTATTCGCCGGTCTGCGGGCGCAGGGCAACGATAGAGGAGAGGAAAAGATTGTCGCCGCCACCGGGACTGCGGACGTGGCGGTTCCACGGTGCACCGTTACCCACTCCGATGTAGAGCAGTTCGAGTTCGGCGTCATAGGCCATGGAATCCCACACCGTGCCACCGCCACCAACCTGCCACCACACGTCACCAGACCAGGTCGCCGCCGCCATCTCCATCGCTGCGGATTCGAAAGGCTCCGCCGGATTACCGGGAACGGTATGAAAACGCCAGTTCAGGGATCCGTTTTCCGCATCGTAGCCGGAGACATAACCGCGCACCCCGTATTCGGCACCGCCGTTGCCGATGATGACATTACCTTTGATGACCCGCGGAGCCCCCGTGATCGTGTATGGCCGCGCTTTGTCGATGGTGAGCGTTTCCCAGACCACTTCGCCGCTGTCCTGGTGCAGCGCTATGAGCCGGCCATCGAGCGTGCCGAGATACAACTTGTCGCCCCAGGCCGCAACACCACGATTCACGACATCACAACAGGCGTTTGCACCCCAGGCTCTGGGCACCTGAGGGTCGTATTGCCACAGCGGGTCGCCACTGGCCGCATCGTTGGCAAAGACTTTGCTCCAGGAGCCGGTCGAGTAGATTACCCCGTCAATGACTAAGGGTGATGCTTCCAGACCGCGCCGCGTGCCGGTGTTGAAGTACCAGGCAAGGCTGAGGTTGGCAACGTTGTCGGTCGTGATTTGCGTCAGCGGGCTTTGCCGCTCTTCGCGATAGCTGCGGCCGTGGGTCAGCCATTCTCCAGGATTGCTATCGACGCCAATCAGTTCCTCGTGGCCGATCGATGAATGAGTTGTTGTTGCAAAAAATAAAATCAGGCCGAAGGTGCAGTACCGGTTCAAATTGAGAATTCCGCCGTTGGCACGTGAAGGGTTGTTGTTCTTTAAGGTTTGAGGTTATACCGCACGATCGGCACATAACAACTCGCACGGCGCCGCACACCAGCAGAACGCGGCGCTGCTATTGGCGCAGGGCGAAAAGCTCCGTGTTGCCGCCTTTTGCCACCACGTTATCGGTTCGGGTGCGCTCAACGGCGAAGCGGGGCAGGTAGTTCGGCCCGCCGGCTTTCGGTCCGGTTCCGGACAGACCTTGTCCGCCAAATGGATTTACCCCGACCACGGCTCCAATCATATTGCGATTGATGTATGTATTGCCGACGTGTGTCTTGTCGAATACTTCGCGGGCAAAGCCGTCAAGGCGACTGTGTATACCAAGCGTCAGTCCGTAACCTGTTGCGTTGATCTCGTCGATGACACTGTCCAGATTGTTGGCGTTGTAGCGCACAACGTGTAACAAAGGTCCAAACACTTCCCGTTGTAGCTGGTTGATTGAGTCGATTTCAAAAACACGCGGTGCGAAAAAATTTCCCGCAGAGAGGTTGCGTGGCAGGTCGCATTGCGCGATCAATTTTGCGGTGCGAGTCATCGTCTTTGTGTGATTCTCGAGCACTGTCAGTGCCTGTTCATCAATCACCGGTCCAATGTCGGTAGTAAGCTCGAGCGGATCGCCAATGACGAGAGACGCCATTGCACCTCGCAACATTTTCAATACGTCCTCGGCGATCTCTTCCTGCAGATAAAGCACACGCAACGCCGAGCAGCGCTGGCCGGCGCTGAAGAACGCTGAAGCGATGACATCGTCGACGACCTGTTCGGGCAGGGCGGTGGAATCCACCAGCATCACGTTCTGGCCGCCCGTTTCTGCAATCAGCGGCACGATGGCTCCGTCACGCTCAGCAAGCTGGCAGTTTATTGATCTTGCGGTTTCGGTAGAACCCGTGAACGCAACGCCGCCGATTGCTTTATTACCTACCAGCGCGCCGCCCACGCGGCCGCCATCTCCCGGCAGCAGGTGCAATACCTCGCTGGGAACACCTGCATCGTGCAGAAGTCTTACCGCACACGCGGCAACCAGTGGTGTTTGCTCAGCGGGTTTGGCGATAACGCTGTTGCCTGCCGCGAGTGCTGCAGCCGCCTGTCCCATGAATATTGCCAGGGGGAAATTCCAGGGGCTGATGCAGGCGAACACGCCGCGCCCATGCAGGCTCAATTCATTGATTTCACCCGTTGGCCCGGGCAGCCGGTGGGGTTTGGCGAATCTCATACGCGCTTGCAGAGCGTAGTAGCGACAGAAGTCCACGGCCTCACGCACCTCTGAGAGTGCATCGGCGACGGTGCGGCCGGCCTCGGCGGTGATGAGCCCTGTCAGGGATGCGTACCTGGTTTCGAGTAATCCTGCGGCTCGTTCGAGAATTTCGGCGCGCTGCTCGCCACCGCGATGATCCCAGTCTTCCTGGGTAGACGCCGCAGACTCGAGCGCAGCGTCAATGTCGGCGGCGGTCGCTTCGATGACCTCGCCAACCTGATGCCGGCCATCGGCCGGATTCAGGACGGCGCATCTTTGGCCATCGCGCAACTCACCGTTGACGATTGGTCCGGCAAGGTACACTTCCACCGCCGCGCTGCGTCTGGCCGCCAGGAAAGTTGCCACCTCGGGTGGGTTGTCGAGATCCAGGCCTGCGGCATTTTTTCGCGCCTCACCGCTGTAACGGTACATCTCCGGTGGTGGTGGAATTTCAGGGTGCCGTGCGTTGACTTGTGATTTCACCAGATGTAACGAGTCCTGCAGGAGGTCGCTCACGGGAACACGTGCGTCGAGAAAGCGATTGACGAATGAGGTGTTGGCGCCGTTTTCGAGCAGCCGCCGCACGAGATACGGCAGCAGGTCACGGTGCGAGCCGACCGGTGCGTAGACCCGCAACGAGAGCGGTTCGGATGGATCGATCTTCGCCAGTTCCGCGTAGAGTAGATGTCCCATTCCGTGTAAGCGCTGGAATTCGAATTTATTGCTACCGGCGAGTTCGAGCACCACGCGGGCGGTGTAGGCATTGTGTGTCGCGAATTGGGCAAATACAGCGTCCGGTGCCGCCAGCAGACGAGTCGCGCAGACCTCGAAACACAGATCGGTGTTTGCTTTGCGAGTGAACACCGGGTAGTCGCGTAAGCCCTGCTCCTGCGCGTGCTTGATCTCCGTATCCCAGTAGGCGCCTTTGACCAGCCGCACCATGAACTGCCGGCCGCTGTCCCGGGCGAGCGCAATCAGCCAGTCGGCTACCGCCGGTGCGCGCTTCTGGTAGGCCTGGAGGACGAAACCGAGGCCGTTCCATGCTGCAAGCTCGGGGTCGCGGGCGAGTGATTCGAAGAGATCAAGGGACAACTCGAGCCGGCCGGCTTCCTCAGCATCGATGCTGAATCCCATCTGATATTTCTTCGCTGCGAGTGCCAGCTCTTTCAGCCGGCCGCCCAGTTCGCTCAATACAAGCTCGCGTTGCGCGTACTCGTAGCGTGGATGCAGGGCCGAGAGTTTTACCGATATGCCGTCGCCGAGGATCGGATCGCGATGCTGGGACGCCTGGCCGATCGCGGTAATCGCATCAACGTAGGACTGGAAGTAGCGTTCAGCATCGGCTCGGGTGCGCGCACCTTCGCCAAGCATGTCGAATGAAAAACGAGTACCTGGTTCGTTACCACTTTCACCGCGGCGCTTTGCCTCGTCAATTGTGCGCCCCAGGACATATTGCCCGCCCATGATTCGCATCGCCTGCAGGACTGCCGTGCGCACTACGGGTTCACCCACCCGACTCACCAGGTGGCGCATCCAGGCACCGGTATCCTCCAGCACCTCTGGCTCGAGCGTCACCAGACGACCGGTAAGCATCAGGCCCCAGACGGATGCGTTGACGAACCGGGAACTGGATTTTCCGATGTGCGCGCCCCAGTCGCCGGAACGAATTTTCTCAGCAATCAATTTATCTGCGGTCGCCTCGTCCGGAATTCGCAGGAGTGCTTCGGCGAGGCACATCAACGCGACGCCCTCGCGATTGGATAAGCCGAACTCCTGCAGGAACGCATCCAGAGTGCCCGCCTGGTCACGTGCCGCGCGGCAGCGTTCGACCAACGCAGTCGCCTGCTCGAGTACTCGTCGCCGACTGTTTGAATCCAGGCAGGATTCAGCAGAAGCGACGAGTTGTGCCGCACAGCGGGCCTCATCGGCATGGCTGAGCGTGCGGATTGATTCGCGCAAGTTGCCGGGATTGGCGTTATCGGCAGGCGGCACGATGGGCATAGCGGGACTCCGGTGGCACAGGATGCAGGACTGGATTTTCCGGATTTGACACGATATATGGTTCTAAAAATGGTAGATAGCCAATATAAAATCTGGATAAAGTTAATTTAGAAGTGAATAATTCGGAAATGACTGCCCGCGACCACCGCCAGGACTATCGACAGCTCGATCGAATCGATCGCAGTATCCTGCGCATCGTTCAGCAGGATGGTCGTATCAGTAATGTCGATCTGGCGCGGCAGGTAAATTTGAGCCCCACGCCATGCCTCGAACGAGTCCGGCGTCTCGAGCGCGAAGGTTTCATTCGCGGGTATGTTGCGCTCGCCGATCCTGCGAAGCTCAATGGTAATCTCTTAGCCTTTATCCAGG
>JAPUFN010000381.1 GCA_027293665.1 Gammaproteobacteria bacterium
TGCGAACAGCACGGTTGTTGCTTTGTTGACGCTCACGTCGGTTGCCTGGGCGGACAGAATGACGCAGATCAGCAGCTCAAAGGCGCTCGCATACTCGAGTTCGGTCGTCGGGGCCGGGTTTGCCGCCTGCAGCCGTTCAAACATCTCCTGGCGTTTTTCCTTATTCATCTTTTCGCTTCTGGTGGGCTGGATTGCCATTGTGTCTGGCGCAGAAGTGCTTTGGCGAACGCCAGCAGCAGACCGGCGATGAGAAATGCACCCGGCGGCAGGGCGGCCAGCAGCAGGCCCTGGCCGGTATCGCTCCACTGCCAATGCCAGCTGCTGGCTGTTGCTCCGAAGAGCATCTCCATCCCGGCGAACAAACCGCCGGTTGCGAGAAGTTCACGCAGCGTGCCGAGCGCGAGCAGGACGATTGCGAACCCGCAGGCGGTTCCCAGCGCATCACTCAACGTTTCCAGCAATCCCTTACGGCTGGCGAATGCTTCGGCTCGACCGAGAATCATGCAGTTTGTGACGATGATCTGCACGAACAACGCCATGCGCAGATAGAGACCGAATGCGAAGGCTTCCATCAGCAATACCGCACAGGTGGTGAACGTTGCGATGATCAGCACAAAACAGGGTAGTCGGGCGAAGTGCGGGATGACGTGACGGGCAGCGCTGATGCTGACATTCGCACCGACCGCGACAAAGCTGGTGGCAAGTGCAAGCCCCAGCGCGTTGACCACGCTGTTGCTCACCGCGAGCAAAGGGCACAGTCCCAGCAGTTGCGTCCACGCAGGATTGGCACGAATGGCGCTCGTGGTAAAAGTAGTCGCCAGGCTCAAGATTCGCACCTGCTCTGACTGGCTGCCGCCCGCGTCGTCGTCTCAAACAGTGCGGCCAACACCGCTCTGCTGGTGATGGTGGCGCCCGTCACCGCATCACGAGCCGCGAGGTCCGAGACGGCGCTGTCTGCCAACGCCGCCAGCCAACCGGCATCCGGCCGGTTGAGGAAGTCGGCGATTCCAGCCGTCTCCTGATGCCGTGTGATCCGAACGCCAGAGAGTCTTTCCACGGGAGTCCCGTCCAGCGCCACGAGAAGTTCGATCGGACCGGCATAGCCGGCGACCTGTGCCCGGGCGATGAGCGAGCCGTCACACCGCTGCCACAAACCGTCGATCCAGTCCTCCGGTACAGACACGACTTCTTTGCCCAGGAGCGCACGCAGTTCATTCTGCGCGAGCATGGCATGGTTCGCTGTAATTTGTGGCGCGGTCAAAGCGCGGGTGCCCGCCAGCAGGGTTGCGCACACCAGCGCAATACCCACGAGGGCAAGGATTGATTGCACTCCTTTATCGGCGCCTTTATTGGTCATGCGCTTTTACCGGCAGTGACCAGCGCCGGTCCAGATATGGGGTAATCGCGTTTGCCAGCAGAAGGGCGAACGCTGCGCCGTCCGGGTAGTTACCCAGCGCGCGCACCGCGAACGTCATTGCCCCGGCCAGAATTCCAAACAGCCATTGAGCCTTGTGACTGGCCGGATGGGTGACCGGGTCTGTCGCGAAGAAAAACGCAGCCAGCATCGTCGCCCCCGAGAATGCGTGAAACAGTGGTGAGCCGTAACTCCGCGAACTGCCGTTGTCGTAGCCGATCGCAGCGAGGACTGCGATGGTCAGCAGCATGGCCAGTGGAATACGCCAGGCGATCAGGCGCCAGGCAATGAGACCGAGACCACCGAGCATGAAAGCGAGGTTGAGCCACTCCCACTGCGCCCCGCCAAACGTGCCGAAGCCGTTGAGGGGGGTCCAGATGTCCGCCACCGTCGCAGCCCCTCGATATTTGAACGTCGTTAAGGCAGTTGCGCCACTCAAACCATCATGCAGCGTTGGCCAGGCCATTGCCTTGGGAAAAGACACAAGTACGATCGCGTAGCCAACAAGTGCTGGATTGAAGATGTTGTTGCCGAGCCCACCGTATGCGTACTTACCCACGCCGACTGCCGCGACTGCCGCAATGCCCATGACCTGCCATGGGACAGTCGGCGGCAACGCCAACGCCAGCAGGCAGGCTGTTACCAGCCAGCTGGCGTCGAGTAATCGTTCAGCAACGGGTTTGCCGCTGAGGTGCGCACAGACCGCCTCGCAGGCGAGCACCGTAATTCCCGCGGTGAGCAGATTGAGCAGCACAGCCGCGCCGAAGAAATACAGTTGCACAGCGGCGCCCGGTGCCAGGCAGAGCACGACCCGCAGCATGATGTTGCGCGTGCTGATAGTGCGTTGTGTATTCAAGTCCACGATCTCGATCGAATTCTGTCTGCTCGCCGCGTTGCCAGAGCCTGCGCTTCGTTCGCAAGCCGGTGTTTACGTTGCTCGAAATGCACTTGTGCTTTCTGCGCCAGTTGCCGGGCGTGTTGCTCACTGGCCAGATTTTTCTTTGCAGAACTGAATACCGCGAGCAGATCGATGTTGCTGGGGCACACCTGGTTGCACAGGCCGCATTCGATGCAGTCGGCGAGTCCATTATCTCGCGCAGCTTTGAGATCCCCAGCGCGACTCACCCACCACAATTGCTGGGGTAGAAGGTGTTCGGGGCACACACTCTCGCAACGGTTGCAGCGAATGCACGGTGCGCTGGGTGATGCGGATGTCGATGCTGGGCAGGCTTCGCTGGCTGGTGGTTCACGGCTTACGCCGACGAGATCAATGCAGTCAACTGGACAGGGTGCCAGACAGAGTTCACAACCCGTGCAGCGCTCTTCAATGACGGTATGCAGCCACTGTGGGGCGCCGACGATGGCGTCCACCGGACAGGCGGCTACGCAGAGAAAACAGCCGACACAACGACTTTCGTCAATTCGCGCTTTTATCGGCTGCGGATCCGTGACAGCCGGGCCCGGACTGCGTCCAAGCAGCTGGGCGAGCGCGCGTTGCGTCGTACTGCCACCCGGCGGGCAAAGGTCAATCGCCGCACCATCGGCGACTGCCTGTGCGTAGGGCCGGCACCCCGGGTAGCCACATTGTGCGCATTGTGTCTGTGGCAACAGCGCGTTGATTGCCTCCACCACATCACTGCTCGTGTCACGATAACGACGATCCGCCCAGAGCAGCAATACCGCGATGATTGCCAGCAGGCCACAGAGCATCGCAATAATTGTAAATGCGGCGACCATCAGTCCGCGAAGCCGGCAAAGCCCATGAAAGCCAGCGAAAGAATGCCCGCTGTCACAAGAGTAATAGGCGCACCTGCGAAGGCGGCGGGGACATCTGCGTTCAGCAGGCGTTCGCGAATGGCGGCGAACACAACGACCACGCCGCTGAATCCCAGGGCTGCGCCCATGGCGTAGGCAAGTGTTGCCGCAAATGACAGATCCTGCTGCAGGGACAGCAATGCAACGCCGAGCACGGCGCAATTCGTCGTGATGAGTGGCAGGTATATACCGAGCACCTGGTGCAACAGCGGACTGGTGCTGCGCAGATACTGTTCGGTCAGCTGCACGACGGCTGCGATCACGACGATGAAAACGATGATCTTGAGATAGGCCAGATCCAGCGGCACTAACACGCCGTGGTAGACGAGGTAACTCGTTGCGGCAGATGTGGTCAGCACGAAAGTCGTCGCAAGCCCCATGGCGGCTGCGGCGTCATACTGGCCGGTAGCGCCTATGAAGGGGCACAGGCCGAGAAACTGCGCGAGGACGAAGTTGTTGACCAGCAGGGCACCGAGCAGGATGAGAGCCAGTTCTGCCATGGTCGACTCAGCTCACGATCATGCCCGGTTGTGCACCTTCGTCCGGGCTCAACAGGAAGATCTCCGCAGCGCCGGGTCCGGCGGCCAGCACCATTCCCTCTGATATACCGAAGCGCATTTTTCGCGGCGCGAGATTTGCCACAACCACGGTCAGGCGCCCGATGAGTGATGCTGGATCGTACGCA
>JAPUFN010000382.1 GCA_027293665.1 Gammaproteobacteria bacterium
TTCATTTATGCAGAACTGCGCTGCGCCGAGACTGGATGCCGCCTGCCGAATACGGTTTTCGTTGAAGAAGTGCTGCACCACCTGCAGCCCGCGTCCCTCACCACCGAATATCGAGGCATGAGGCACTCTGACCTCAGTGAAGGAGACCCGGCCGTGATCCGTCGGCATGTTGAACGTCCAGAGCATCTCTTCGATCTTGACCCCGGTCGCCGCCATGGGAGTCAGAAATGCCGTGATGCCTTCTCCATCACCGGCGTTGCCGCTGGTTCGCGCCATCACCATGTCGTATTGCGCCTTGTGTATTCCCGTATTCCAGGTCTTCTCGCCATTAATGATCCATTCGTCGCCATCACGCACAGCTGAGGTTTCCATGTGGGTCGCGTCCGAGCCGTGATCGGGTTCGGTTATGCCGAAGGCGAAGCCGCGACGGCCTTCCATGAGGTCATCGAGCCACTCGGCTTTCTGCTCGTCGGTACCGTATTCCAGCATGAGCAGCACACCGACATTGTTACCGACGATTGAGTGTTCGTTCTGCAGATCGTTGTGCAGGCCCAGGCCTTTCGCGGCCAGATGCTCACGGATGATGGCCATGCCTAAATTGGTGCCGTCCATGCCACCGTATTCCTTGGCCAGCGGATACCGATAAAAACCCGCATCGTCGGCCAACCGCTTTGCCTTGTGCAGCAGCTGCTCCCATACCTCATTGGGCAGCCCGTTACGATCCCAATCGGTGCGGGCATCTTCGCGGCGATGGTCGAAGAAGCGCATGTTGTCATCCTGTGCTTCCAACGGTTTGATGACCTGATCGATGAAATCGTCGAGCTGCGTGAGCAGCTGCGCAATGTCTGCCGGAATCTCAAAATCCACTGCTAATCCCCCAAAATATTGTGTCTTTCAGTTATACCCATATCTGCGCCGAAGCGCACTCATCGCACCTCCTGGTGCGCCGACTCCGGGCGCTCCTCATCCACCTCCCGGCGCGCCTCATCCGCCTCCCGGCGGACTCTTTCCTAACGCGCTTCCCGGCGCGCCTCGGCCGCCACCATTTCCCGGACATCGCCCAGCAGCTTCCGGGCATCGAAGACAACGCCGTCTTTGATGGTGTAACGCACGCCTCCCACCCGTTCAACCTTACCGGATGCACGATTGAGTCGCATATGACCCGTGCCGTAGAGCACCTTGAAGTTGCGCACCGGGTTTTCCGCTACGAGCACGAGATCGGCTTTTTTCCCTGGCACCAGAGAACCGATCTCGTCTGCCAGGCCGAGAAGCTCGGCGCCATTGAGGGTCGCAGCCTGAATCACCTCCAGCGGGTGGAAGCCAGCCTCCTGCAATAACTCGAGTTCCCGGATGTAGTCGAAACCAAACAGTTTGAAGATGAACCCGGAATCCGAGCCGGTTGCCACCCTGCCACCTGAGTTCTTGTAATCGTTCACAAACTGCATCCACAGATAAAAATTGCGCCGCCAGGCAACTTCATCAGCCGTCGTCCAGTCGAAGTGGTAAGAACCGTGCAGTCGTGGATCGGGCATGAAAAACCGCTTGAGCCCCGGCCAGGTGTATGCCGCGTGCCATTCCGCGTCGCGGGCTCGGGCAACATCGCGATTCGCCTCGTAAATGGTGAACGTCGGTACCAGCGTGAAATCCAGGCTGATGAGTTCGTCGCGCACAGCGCGCCACTTCTCGGAACCCGGCGGCGCGGCCTGTCGCCACAACCGTCCGGCCTGGCCAAAGCGCCATTGTTCATCGGAATAGTTGTAGTCCGGGGGATAGTTCTGAATCGTCCTGTCGACAAACATCGCTTCCGGCAATCCATACCAGTGCTCCATGCTGTCCAGACCCATGCGCGCGCTGTCGAGGACGTTGACCCCGTACACGGCGCTCTGGTCGTGGTGATGAGACGTCCCCATCCCGAGTTTGCGGGCTTCCGCCATGACTGCCTTGAGAGCCGCGGCACTGCCACCACGCAGCTTCACACCATCAGCTCCTTTCCTGTGTACTGCCCGCACCCAGCGCCGTGCGCGTTCAGGGTCGCTGATGGCGCCACCTGGAAACATGCTGTGGACGATCAAGCGCGGCGCTGTGATCTCACCACGCGCACTGCGGGCTTTGTGCGCCAGCGTCCACTCGAGTCCCATCCCCGCACCCACTTCCCGCACGGTGGTAATGCCATGACCGAGCCAGAGTTTGAAGATGTACTCCGGCGGTGTGAGCGGACCGGTGAGACCCTGGCCGATGGTGCCGATGTGAGCGTGGGCATCGATGAAACCCGGCAAGGCGTACATGCCTGTGGCGTCCAGAATCTCGGCCGCCTGTGGCGCGTCACCAGTGTCGATACGCACGATGCGGTCCTGCTCGATGACAATGTTGACGGGACCTCGCGGTGGCGCTCCTTCGCCATTGACCAGCACAACATTCGTAATGACCAACTGCGCAAACGGCCCGGCACCTTCCTGCGGACCTCGCGGCGGTGCAGGGTCGGCAATACTGACGCCAATCCGTGCTGCGCGTGCTGGCCCCTCCTCTCCCGGCTCGGGCTGCTCGGCCGCCCGTGCTGCAGCAGCCGGCAGAAAGGACCAGGCAACAAGCACAATCAGGCACAGCAACCCAGATATTCTCATCCGCAACCTCTCGCAGTGACCGGTAATCTATTCTAGAGTTACCGATCGCACAAAGGGAGGATGCGTCTCGATGTACCAGGATCTGCAAGATGTCTGGGCGGAACTGATTGCCGAAGACGGCGAGTTCGCCATCACCGAGGTAGCAGTCGGCGGCAACATGATCAAGACCTATGCCGCCGCGCCACCGAGCCTGCGGGAGATCTGGCAGCTATCCGAGCAATTCGCGGAGCGTGATTATCTCGTCTACCGCGATGAGCGCCTGACCTATGCTGCAGCCCACACGCAGGTTGCGTCAATTGCCTGCTGGCTGCGCGATCAGGGGGTTGGCAGCGGCGATCGGGTAGCCATCGCCATGCGCAACTACCCCGAGTGGCTGCTCACATACTGGGCAACTGTGTCGATCGGTGCCGCTGTGGTTGGCATCAATGCCTGGTGGGTCGGACCGGAACTCGTCTACGGCTTCAATGATTCGACGCCGAAAGTTACGGTGTGCGACAGCGAGCGTCTCGACAGGATCATGGCACATACCGCCGAGATGCCGGAAATGGTGCTGGTTGGGGTCAGGCTCGATGGCGAGCGGCCGGCGGGCGTTCACGACTGGCGCGAACTCATCGATCACGGCGGCGAGATGCCTACAGCGGATGTCGATCCCGACAGTGATGCCTGTATTTTCTATACCTCCGGCACGACGGGCCATCCCAAAGGTGCGCAACTCACCCATCGGGGCTGCGTCAACAACATCATGAATCTGGCGTTCTGGGCCACCTGCCTGGGGACGCTGGCTGAACGCGCGGGCAAGGCGCCCGAGCCGGTACCCGCCGAGGAAGCGCCAATAATGTCCGCCCTGGTGACGACTCCGCTGTTTCACGTCACGGCGAACAACTGTGTCGCCCACGGCGCGACGATGGGTGGCGGCAAACTCGTTCACATGTACAAATGGGACGCACTGGATGCGCTGCAACTCATTGAAGCCGAGAAAATCACCAATCTGACTGGTGTGCCGGTCATGGCGCGGGAACTCATCAGTCATCCGGATTTTGCGAAATATGACACCTCCTCGCTCCTCTCCGTTGGCGGCGGCGGCGCCCAGTTGCAACCTGATCTTGTCGGCAAGATTGACGACACCGTGGCGACCGCACGACCCAACACCGGCTACGGGATGACAGAAACCTGTGGCGTCATCACGTCAATCTCCGCCGACTTCTTCATCGACAAACCGGAGAGCGCGGGACCCGCCCTGCCGAATTTCGACGCCAAGTGCGTGGACGCCGATGGCAACACCGTCGCGCAAGGCGAAGTTGGCGAGCTCTGGGTGAAGGGCGCGCCCGTCATCCG
>JAPUFN010000383.1 GCA_027293665.1 Gammaproteobacteria bacterium
CGAATATTTCGATCAGCTCTCCATCCAGAGCCAGCTCCTGATTAAAGGAGTTCCACCACTTACTTTTTTCCTGCTCCGCGTTCATCCGTATGGTGCTCGTGTTCTGTCGTATCTGTACCGCCAGATAGACCATCGTCAGCAGTACCCCGATTGATCCCAGAAATTCACCCAACGCACCTAGCTCAGTTATCGACATCCGTTTATCCCCGCTGGAATTGAATGTTTGAAGCATACGTACAATTTCACTGGAGTCGATTGTGCCGGCAATGGTCAATACGAGCGGAAGAGAGCTCAGCTTGTTGCAACATGGTATTTTTACCCCATGTCACACTCAGTTCACCGTCTGCACATGGCCAGCGTCAACTATCTGGAAACTCGGATTGATGTGTATGCATATCTGGTGATAGCCAAATCTGATGTGTTACTCATCGATACTGGAGTTGGCGAAGGCAACAGGTACATCGAACGGATTTATGAACCCTGCAGATCGCCGATCGCTGATGAGTTGGCACGCTATGGTTTGCTGACAACAGACGTGAGCGTAGTCGTAAATTCTCACCTGCATTTTGATCATTGTGGGAACAACCAGTTGTTTCCCGGTGCCGAAATCTTTGTGCAAGCCGATGAATTGTCTGCTGCACGCACACCCAGGTACACTGTCACCGAGTGGTTCGACTACGACGGCGCTCGGTTGAACACCGTCTCCGGAGACATGGAGATCACCGCCGGAGTAAAGCTTCTTTCAAGCCCCGGCCACACGCCCGGTCACCAGTCGGTGCTCGTCGAGACGGATAGCGGCAACATACTGGTGGCAGCTCAGGCGGCATACACGGCTGAGGAATACCAGCGCGGTGGCGACGTAACTCAAGCCCACCAGGGTCTGGAAGAACAATATCTTCGAACAATTTCTCAGCTCAAATCTAATATGGCGCACGAGATTTACTTCAGTCACGATTCCACCGCCGCAACGTGCACGAGATAGCGCCCGACCACTGACTCACGTCAATTTGTCGCAGGTGGCGGCTAGCGGCCCGCGTAGCCCTTCGCAAGAGCGCCAATTGTTTGAGACAACCACGGCTCACTGTCAGCCGCCCGACTCACGCCAATTTCCTCGTGAATGGCTCGTGCCAGCAGTGTGGATATCAACACCCCGACCAACTGATCGTGATCGTTTTGAGAAACCTGGTCAGTGCCTTTGTAGTGTTCGAAAATCTGCTTGAAGCCACCATGCATGGACTGCGCGTCCAGCAAAAAATCGTGGGAGCGATGACTGAGCGGTGCAGATCGGGTTCGATAGTCAGGGTGGGCGAGTACCAGTAAGACAGCGGGCATGTTGCGACGCAGATAATCCAGTGCTGCCCGGGCAAAGATCAACAGCGCTTGTGCAACATGAGTCGCGCCGAGGGATTCGGCCACCACGGCGTCCAGGTGCGGCGGGGGCATCCGCATGCTGGCGAAGAACAGCTCGTCCTTTGTGCCAAAGCGTTGGAAGAGGATGCCTTCGGAGATGCCCGCCCGCTGGGCGAGACGCTTAGTGGGCACTTGCAGACCCTGGGCCAGGAATTCTGCGCGGCAGGCGGTCAGCAGGTCCTCGTCACTGATGGTTTTTGTGCGTGGCATCGGTTTCGTTGTGCTGTTGCTGAATCGCGAGTATAGTCTTTTCGTATATAAGTGCCCACTCACATATATACCCAGATAGGCAATTACCCATGACAGGCACGCCCATGGAAATAGCGAGTTCCTCAGCACCGCTGCACGCTGCGGATTCGGCCAGGAGCCTCATCCGCTGGGGTCTGTATCCGCTGCTCTGGCTCTGGGTGGCCGGTTGTATTGCGTATGGCCTGAGCTACCCCGACTCACTGCAGAGCGTTCTTGCGCTCAAAGGTGGTGTCATGGTGACGTTGCTGATCGTGTTGGAGTGGCGCTTTCCTTACGAAACTCGCTGGCGCATGACGTGGCGCCATCTCCTGCGCCGCGATCTCATTTTCATCGTGATCAACGGCGCCACGCTGGCTCTGCTGAGCTACGGCATGGTCGCTTTGGCCATCGATCTGGCAGAGGACACGGTGGGGCTGATCACAGGCCAGCCACTGTGGTTGCAAGTCGTCGTCGGTCTGACGGTGTTTGAAGCACTGCAATATGCGTTGCATCGCTACATGCACCAAAGTCGCAGCCCGCTGACGCACTTCCTGTGGCGCACCCATGCCATTCACCATCTTCCGCAACAACTCTACGTGGTCATGCACGCGGTTTTTCATCCTTTCAACGCGGTATTCGTCCGAGTTGGCACGCAGCTGCTACCCATCTGGTTGCTGGGTTACGATCCGCTGGCGGTGTTTGTATTCGGCTCGGTCATCGCGTTCCATGGTACTGTCAGCCATCTCAATCTGGATATGCGCATGGGATGGTTGAACTACCTGTTCGTTGGCCCAGAGTTGCACAGATACCACCACAGCGCGAGCAGCCACGAAGCGCAAAACTATGGCGTTGCGCTCTCGATCTTCGACATCTGCTGCGGCACGTTCCACTATCGCCCGGGGGTGCCACCGCAGGAGTTGGGTTTGTCCGAAGACGACGGTTATCCAGGTCAGCACGACCCACTGCGCGCCGCTTTGTTTCCCTTCAGCGCAGAGCCAGTGAGCAACATACGCGATCGGTGATTCGCACCGTTGGTGGCGCGGTGTTGCTGGTCCTGTTATCAGTAGCAGCAACTTCGAGTCACACAGCACCGCAGACGTTCAACACCGCGTTACCGGTTGCCAAGGGTGAGTTCGTGTTGCGGGAACAGTTTTTTGACCGGCGAGCTACCGACGACCCAAGTCTTGCCGATCGAGAGCTGCAGGTTCGTGGACTTGTCAGTGTTCTGGGTAGAGGGGTTGCCCGCAACTGGGCTGTCTTCGGCGTCCTGCCGTATCTGGACAAAACACTGGATCTGACTACGCCCGCAGGTCGCCTGAGTCGATCCGCCACCGGTCTCGCTGATGTCCGGCTTTTTGCGCGCTACACGCTGCATCAACGCAATGCTCAAGGCAGCACTTTTCGAGTCGCACCTTTCTTTGGTATCGAGGCACCCACGGGTGAAGATGATCATCGCGACAGCCTTGGTCGTCTGCCCGCGCCTCTGCAACTCGGCTCGGGTTCGTGGGATCCATTCGCAGGTGTCGTCATGACCTATCAGACACTCGATTATCAGCTCGATGCCCAGGCGAGCTTCAAGATCAACACCCAGGCGAATGACTTTGAATTTGGCGACGAGGCGCGGCTCGATGCCTCCTGGCAGTACCGGGTATGGCCGCGCGAGCTGGCTGAATCCGGCGTGCCGGGTTATCTGTATGCGGTGCTCGAAGGCAGTGTTCGCTACCAGGCCAGGAATG
>JAPUFN010000384.1 GCA_027293665.1 Gammaproteobacteria bacterium
TGCCAGCTCTTCATGATAGATCAAAACCAATATCAGGGAAGACAGCATACCGCCGCCGGCAGCCGTAATCGGAATACCGGTAAACCAGCCGCCACTTGGTCGATCGGACGCCAGGTTGAAACGAGCGAGGCGCATGGCACCGGCAAGTACGAAGACAGATATGGCAGTCAGCAAGATCCAGAATTGTCCCGAGTCGTACTCAACGCCACCCAACTGCAGGCCCGCGTTGAGTACCAGGACCGCTGGCGCAACACCGAACGACACAAGGTCAGCCATGGAATCGAATTCCGCGCCAAAACTGGACGTTGCATTAAGCAACCGGGCAGACAGCCCGTCCAATGCATCAAGCAGGCCACACCAAACGATGATCCAGGCGGCCAGTCTCAGGTCCCCCAGTTGCGTCGTAATTATCGACGCTACACCCAGCAGCAGGCTCAGCGCCGTAAAGCTGTTCGGTATTGAGTAGCGAAGAACACCCACGAATTAACCCCCCCACCTGCTCACGCTGCGCACCATGGCCCCGTTGCCGCTCACTCCGATGGGTCCACGCGGGATGTTAAGTTGCATGCGCACGCCATCCCGATCAATTTCGATGATTACGTCCTCGCCCGAATTTCCCTGCATCGTCAGCCCACGCACGTCCAACATCGAAAATGTCCGCTCGCCATTGTAGCTGACAATATTGTCCCCAGCCTGTAATCCAGCCGAACTGCCGGGCGAACCATCAAGCACATTCATTATTCGCACAGTGGTTGGTTCGTCTTGGGCTGTCAAAAATCGTTCGTATTCCGAATCGCCGATTTCTGCGCGCAGTATCGACTGAGCATTCATTGCGCTATTGAACCTGTCCACCGCCTCACCATCGCGTTGCGCCAGGTAGGCGGCCTCCATGGCTTTGTATTGCGCTTCCGACTCTCGCTTTAGAAGGCGCCGTGCCTCATCTTCGGAAAAGCCGCCACTGACAAGATCGGCGACGCGCCGATCCTGATACATTCGCATCACCGCCGCATAGTCTCTAGGCCTGCCACCACTCCTCAACTGTTCACCCCGAATTTCTGAGACTTGTATGGGACGCTCAGGCTGCGCCCGGTCACGAGTGCTTTCCAGCCGTTCCAGATCTTCGATCAAGAGCAGCAACTGGTCCTCGAGCACCAGTCTTGCTTCCCGCTCATCAACTATTACCTGCTCCAATCGCAGCAGACGCTCGGAAATTGGCACAGTCTCATCAGAGGCCGTGTTGCCCACATAGCCTTGAGCCTCTTTCGCCGGCTCAAAGCCGGTTACCCAGGCCCCGGCAGCGAAAGCAGCGACCAGGCTGGCCACCATAGCGATAGTAATCCTGGACATGGCAGGCTCCCCGAAATAATCTCTGACTGGTTTTCAAAGTATCTCAGACACTGCCACCAGGTGCCCTTTAAATTCGCATGAACTGAACAGCCGAACGCTGTCTAAGACGAGAATATTCTTTGGGGGAATGACGTGCACAAGTACCTGTTGCCACTTGCCGTGGCTGCTGTTGCGTTCGCTGGCTCTGCGGCCCTGGCAAAAGACGATCAAGATGCCGACTCGCAAGCGACATGGGACCTCACCGAGCTCTATCCCAGCGTGGAAGCCTGGAATAAGGCCCGCGAGGAAGTGACAGTCGATTTCGAGGAGATCGACTCCCGACGCGGCACGCTTGGAGAAAGCGCCGAGTCACTGTACGCAACGTACCGGCTCGTTTCCGACGCCCTGAAGAAAGCCGGTCGCGTCTCTGTCTACGCGTCGCTGAATCGTGATGAAGATCTGCGAGATTCGGAAACGCAGGAACGCGCGCAGCTCGCGCAGATTATGTTCTCGCGATTCGGCGAAGTGACTGCGTGGATCCAACCGGAGATCATCGAGGTCGGCAGGGAGGTCATCGAATCGTATATCAATGAAGATGAGCGACTGGCGCCGTTCGCCTTTCAGCTCGACGACAGCCTGCGAAATGCACCACACACATTGAGCGCTGAGACAGAACAGACGCTGTCCTATTTTTCGCAGACGTTCGGCGCACCCAATCGAACCTACAGCTTGCTGGCAAACTCAGACATTCCGTGGCCAACCATCACACTCGCCGATGGCGAAGAGGTCGTCGTCGATTCGCAGGGTTATGGCCGTACACGCGGCAGTTCGAATCGAGATGATCGCAAGCTGGTCTTCGACACATTCTGGGGGAAATGGGCCGAGTACCGCAGCTCTATTGGCATGGTGATGAACTCGCATTTGCAAACGCAGGTTGCACTTGCCAAGGCCCGCAACTATGACAGCGTGCTCGATCGCGAACTGTTTCAGGACAACCTGCCGCCGCGCGTCTATCGCACCCTGGTCAAGGAAGTGAATAAGGCGCTGCCGACTTTGCATCGTTATTTCAAACTTCGCACGCGCATGCTCGGCCTCGAACAGATGCACTACTACGACATCTACCCGTCGCTGGTTTCGCTGGACCGCACATTCGATCTTGAGAGCAGCAAGAAAATCACACTGGAAGCGATGGCCATACTCGGCGACGACTGGGTGAGTACCCAGAAAAAGGCCATGGATGAGCGCTGGATGCACGTGTATCCGCAGCGCGGTAAACGATCTGGTGCGTATATGTCGGGATTCGCCTATGACGTACACCCGTACCTGCTGCTAAATCATAACGATGACTATTCATCGCTTTCAACACTTGCCCATGAGTGGGGTCACGCGATGCACACGCTCTATTCAAAGCAGGAACAGCCATTCGAAACGGCCGGCTACGCGACGTTTATCGCTGAAATCCCCTCCACATCGCTCGAATTGATACTGCAAGACCATATGTTGAAGAACGCCGAGTCGATCGACGAGAAACTATTCTACCTCGGAGAGGGTCTGGAGAACCTGCGCGGCACGTTTTTCCGGCAAACGATGTTCGCCGAATTTGAACTGGCTTTGTACGAAGCTACGGAGAGAGGCGAAGCGCTGACCGGCGATCGCATAACTGAAATGTACGGAGAAATTCTGCGCCGCTACCACGGCCATGACGAAGGCGTTGTCGTCATTGACGACCTGTACACGAATGAGTGGATGTTCGTGCCACACTTCTATTTCAACATGTATGTTTTTCAGTACGCGACATCGCAGACGGCTGGCACGGCGCTTTACGCCAAGATAGTGGAAGAGGGCGAGACTGGTGTCGAAAATTACAAGAATCTGCTGCGGGCAGGTGGTTCAGATTATCCGTATACACTGTTGGCGAATGCGGGCGTCGATCTTGCCAAGCCGGAACCGTACCTGGCTATTGTCTCCAAGATGAACGCCATCATGGACGAAATGGAGCAACTGCTGGACGAGAAGAATAACTAGAAGTACCAGGCAATTTGAGCGAACACGCCAACATCAATGGAGAAGTACCTGACCTGCATCTGCGTGGCCGACTGAATTCCTCCGAATTCGGTGCCGCTGGCACCCAGCGGCAAATTAATACTGCCGAGCAATGTCATGTTGTCTGACAGGCTGTAGTTCGTCACCAGCTGGAACAATGCACTTGGGTCGCGAATGTTTACGAGAATCGTC
>JAPUFN010000385.1 GCA_027293665.1 Gammaproteobacteria bacterium
ACGCCAACCAGGTTGCAGACGTTAACTAGGTGGAAAAGGGCGCCGAATATACCCGTCAGGGACGCGCTGAACAAATCCTTCGACTTCCAGCTCGCTGAGCAACGCGCTGACCTGCATCACCGGTTGGCCAAGATGAGCACAGATTTCATCGATTCCGGTGGCACCCGGTCCGCATGCCGTGAGCACGCGCGCCAGGGCATCGGACAGCTGCTGTGCGGCCGGCGCAATCGTTGCCGCTGCAGCGGCTGCCGTCGGCAGAAAATCCAGTGCATCGAAGACGTCACGTTCATCCTCCACCAGCGCGGCTCCCGCTTTCAGCAGACGATGACAGCCTCTGGCGTTCGAATGCCCCAGCGAACCCGGTACCGCCATCACCTCACGGCCCTGCTCCAGCGCCAGACGCGCCGTAATCAGCGAACCGCTACGCTCACCCGCCTCTACCACGATCACGCCCAGGCTCACGCCGCTGATCAGTCGATTGCGTTCTGGAAAATGGAACGGTGCCGCGCGCTGCGCCGGCAGGTACTCACTGATGATAAGTCCCTCCTGGGCAACCAGCGATCGTGCCAGCCCGCGGTTGACCATCGGTTGTACGCAGTCGATGCCACTGCCGAGTACCGCAATACTGCGGCCAGCGCTGAGGGCTCCTTGCACGCTGAGGGCTCCTTGCGCGCTGAGGGCTCCGCGATGGGCGGCGCTGTCGATGCCGATTGCCAGGCCGCTGACCACGACGATACCCCGGGCCGCGAGCCGCTGCGCCAGCGTGTGCGCAATCTCCAGGCCGACCCGGGGCGCCCGCCGGGCGCCGACGATCGCGACCGTCGGCGCTGCCAGGCAGGCAAGGCTTCCTCTGAAGAACAGTAAATGCGGCGGATCAGGAATTGTCTGCAGCAGTGCGGGGAACTCAGTGTCCGTCCGGCACAACACGCGGATTCCTGCCTGCGACAGCCGTTCGATCTGCTGTTGCGCGCGCTCGAGCAGGCCACTGGCGCGGCGTTGACCCACCAACTCCAGGAGCATTTCATGTGGCTTTTCGCCCCGCTGCAGCGCCTGTTCGAGCCGCCGGCGTGACGGTTTTGTCGGGCAGGCGTTGAGCGCCAACCAGATCGCGCGAGTCGCGACAGGCTGTTCGCGCGCCCCTTCGGTGGCTATCTGCGACACCGGTTCGCCGCTATCCGCGTCCTATCAGGCTCTGTTTGCTGACACATAGATGTGGTTACCGCAGGTCCGGCCGGTCTCACGTTTATAGGGTTTTCCAGAGCAAAAAAAATCGCCCCACCAGGGGGCGATTCTGTTCGAGTCTGCGAGTCAAATCGCGCGGTCGATTGCGCTATGCGGTGTCAGGCGTTAGCGCCTGCTCAGGCGCGTTACGGAGCACGCACTTCGTCGTTCACCGCAAGCGGTATTTCGGTCATCAGGACCAATGCATAAGACAGTTTCTCGAAGGTGCGAAACACCATCATCAAGCCTGCGCGCTCACTGGGCAGCCGGATCGTTTCATTCGCCACACGGTCGCGCGCCCTGGCGCCACGCCTATAGATGGCCATCACATTACCGACCGCGATACCCTCGCGCTCGCCACGGTTGACCACGACAACGTCGAACTGGCCAACCTGGGTTACACCACCGAACACGGAAATGATCTGACCCCGGATGTCATCGGGCGCGGGGCTGGGGAAGAAGGTCGATTCCAATCTACGTTCTTCGGTAGGCAGAATCCGGTCGCCGATCTGTGCTTCCTCACGCGAACTGGAGATAAACATCGTCGCAACATCATCATCCTGCGCCACCGCCCGCCCAAGCCCGATGTAGGTCGCTTCGAGACCGAGAACCTCTGAGGTCTCTGGGTCCACGTATGTCTGACCTTTGCGAACGATGTTGAAGGTCTGGTTATCGTCCAGCACGCCACGAATGTAGAGCCGATCGCCTGCGCCAAGCACCAGCCGTTCGCTTTCGCCCTGCACAACGTAGGGCGCTGCGCTGAGCATTGCCGGCTCAACGACGCGGTTCTGCACGAGGAAACTTTGAATCGCGTCCAGGCGAATCGCCGGGATCGCGCTATCGAGTGGTTCGGCACGAATCTGCGCTTTCAGCGACACGGTATCAGAAGGTGTCACCTTGACGGTGCGTCCAGCATTACCGCGCTCGAGTACAAGTTGCGGCTGCCCGTCCACCCAGATCAGAGCAATCCGGTCACCCGGGTAGATGAGATGCGGGTTGTCGATCTGCGGATTGAGCCGCCAGATTTCAGGCCACAGCCATGGGCGTTCCAGGAAGGAGCCAGAGATATCCCACAACGTATCGCCCTCGAGCACCGTATAGACATCCGGGTGATCCGATTTCAGGTATTGACTGATGTCCTGGCTAGCAGTCCATGCTGTTGCGGCAACGCTTAAGAAAACGGCGAGTAAGACTCGCTGAACGGTGCGCAATTTCCTCATGATTCCATTCCTTTTGTAACGCGGCTAGTAGCGCAGCGGTTTTTGTCGCGGCGTTCAGTATGTACCGCTATCATGCCGGCGATTCGATCAAGCGCTCTTCCCTGGTACCGGAATCAAGACGAATTCCCACTATTCCGAAGCCATCAAACCGGTCTGTTTCAGGTGAAAAAAGTTATACTCTTCACAATCTTAGCAGTCTGAATTAGACCAATACTAGAGATACATCACATAGGCTGACAAAGCCAAAAAAACAAGACGGACCAAGCCCGACAAACCCATATGGCAATCCTCGAAATTCTCGAATATCCCGACCCTAGACTTCGCACCCAGGCAAAACCGGTCAAGGTAGTGGACGACTCAATTCGCACTCTTATCGCCAACATGTTGGAAACCATGTACGACGCACCAGGCATCGGTCTGGCGGCAAGTCAGGTCAACGTACATCAGCGGATCATCGTCCTGGATGTCTCGGAAAACCGCGATGAGCCGCACGCTTTCATCAACCCGCACCTCGAATTGTTCGACGGAACGATCGAAACCGAAGAAGGCTGTCTGTCGGTACCTGGATTTTATGAACCCGTCACTCGTGCCGAACACATCCGGCTGACTGCGCTCGACCGGCTGGGCGAGCCACTCGAACTGGAAACACATGGCGTTCTTGCGGTGTGCATTCAGCACGAATGCGATCATCTCGAAGGCAAGCTGTTCGTCGACTACCTGTCCAGCCTCAAACGAATGCGCATCCGCCGGAAACTGGAAAAACAGCAGCGTATCCAGGCCTGAGGACGAACAAGCAGACGTGACCGGCAAACAACAATCACCGCGCCTGGGTTTCGCCGGAACCCCGACGTTTGCCGCGACCGTACTGGAAGCTCTGATTCAGGCGGATCGGGCCCCCGTCATCGTGCTGACACAGCCCGACCGTCCATTCGGTCGGGGGCGACGACCGAAGCCCAGCGCGGTAAAAACAGTCGCTGAACGAGAAGGCATCGAGATCTGCCAGCCAACGAATTTACGCGGCGTCTCGCTTGCCGACTATGCGCTGGACGCCCTCATCGTTGCGGCCTATGGCCTGCTGCTGCCGCCTGCCTTACTCGCCGAGCCGCGCTACGGCGCGATCAACGTGCATGCCTCGCTATTGCCCAGATGGCGCGGCGCCGCCCCGGTGGAGCGAGCGATGCTTGCCGGTGATCAGACCTCGGGTGTTGCCATCATGGCGATGGACGAAGGCCTCGATACCGGTCCGGTCTACCTCAGCCGGTCACTCCCCATTGACCCGGCGTGGACGGGCGGGGACCTCACGCAGGCGCTTGCGCAACTCGGCGCGCAGGCACTGCTGGAGTGCCTGCAGGGCCTCGCTGACGCGCAGCCCACCGCACAGGACGAGGCCGGCGCAACGTATGCCGCCAAGCTGACAAGCGCCGATGCCCGGGTGGATTGGACCTGCAGCGCCGAGGCGATCGCCCGGCGAATTCGCGCACTGACCCCCAGACTGCCGGCGTACGCGGTGCTTACAGACACCCGCGTGCGCCTGCTGAGAGCCGAGGTCGCCGCTGGGAACGGCGTGGCGGACGCAGCGCCCGGTACCATCATCCAGGCGGACAAGCACGGCATCACGATCGCGACCGGCAACGGCCATTTACTGCTGCAACGCCTGCAACTCAACCGTGGCAAGGGGCAGCCGCTCGCCGCCGCCGCCGCCGTGAACGGCTACCCCAACCTGCTGTGCCGCGGAGCGCGCTTCGATGCCGACCCCGGCTAGCGAGCGGGCGCTCGCTGCACGCATACTGCTTGCGGTCATCGTCGATAAGAAAACCACCGATCAGCTCATGCAGGGGGCCCAGATCGCACCCATCTGCCAGGAATTCGTGCTGGGCAGCCTGCGCCACTACTTTTCGCTGCGCGACGCGATCGAAAAACATCTCGAACAGCCGTTGCGGAGGAAGGACCAGGACCTGATGTGTCTATTGTTAGTGGGCGCTTACCAACTTCAACATATGCGAATTCCCGACCATGCCGCCATCCATGAAACCGTTTCCGCCTGTCAGCACCTGCGCAAACCCTGGGCCAGAGGTCTGCTGAACGCTGTGCTGAGGCGGCTCGCCACGGACTTTTCTGAAGATGCCGCAGGCGCTTCTGAAGACGCCGCTGGCGCTGCCGCCACGGGCGCTTCAAGCACCGTTTCAGAAACCGAACGAATGTTCGATTTGCCCGATTGGATGATCTCCCGCCTGCGCGCCACATACCCGGCACAGGCCACGGCCATCTTCGCTGGATGCCTGCTGCGGGCACCGATGTCCCTGCGGGTGAACCTCAGCAGAACCTCAACCGCCGACTACTGCCGGCTACTCGAAAACGATGGGATCGCACAGTCACCTGGATTGCTCCCCGAACATCTCGTCCTGGCCACGCCCGTTGCCAGTAATACGCTCCCGGGCTACGCGACCGGTAGTGTCTCCGTGCAGGATGCCGGGGCACTTTTCGCCGCTGAACTGCTCGCCACAACGATCCGTGGGAGGCCACGTGAAGTTGCCGGGAAGACGCCAACCACGCGTTTGCTCGAT
>JAPUFN010000386.1 GCA_027293665.1 Gammaproteobacteria bacterium
CATCCCGCAATATCCCCGAACTTTGCCTCGATAGGGTAGCTCCGGTATTCGATGGTGCAACGCGTGGAGACTGGCCTGGGTGAACGCCTCATCAGGAAACCGCTCCAGCGCATCGGGATCTTCGACGACTTCCCTTTCATCTTCTTCCCGCACGGAGCCCACCACCAGTTGTGCCCCGCGATTCTGCTGGCGGAAATAAATACCCCCTGCCATGTCGACACAAACCGGAATCTGGCCCGGCACCGCAGCCGGTTTGTCCAGGTACAGCACCTGAGCCCGCACCGCTACAAGCGTCCATGGCCAGGAAAATTCAAAGGGTGCCAGGGTTTGATCCACCCAGGGACCGTTGGCGTTGATCACCACAGGTGCATCGATATTCAGTCCAGCCGCGGTGCGAACTCCTCGAATCACATCACCAGTCAAGCGAATCTCACTGACCTTTGTAGCCAGCCTGACTTCCACTCCGAGACTCCGGCTCGCCTCCAGAAGATCCTCCGCAGCCGCAACGGGATCGGTGTGTCCGCCATCAATTTCGAATAAATGCCGACCGCCACCCTGACATTCATGTGCTTCACCGCCCACCAGATCCGGTGCTGTCGTACAGCCACTCAGGGCAGGAAAGCGCATTCGCAAATCCTCATCGTCCAGCACCTGCGTGGCTATTCCAAGAGACGCAAGCCTGCTGTGTTCACGCTGCGCCCAGTGAGTTTGCGTTCCCGGCAGCCAGAGCACGCCGTCGGCTTCGAAGCGGGCACGCGGCTGGAGCAGACCCGTGAATTCAGGCCAATTGCGGTAAGCGTTGATGCCATCACGGGAGAGATGCACCATCTCATCGCGGCTATAGCGATGCCGCAGCACGGCGGAGGAGGCACCGGTCGAACCTTCTCCAAGACTGGTGCCCTTCTCAAGTACGAGCACTTTGAGTGCAGAACGGCGAGCGATCTGAAAAGCGCTGGCAAGGCCGATGATGCCGCCGCCAACAATCACTACATCCCACACTTTCATCCACCAATACTAGCAGCGTACCGGGCAGGATTCGCAGGGGGCGTTGGCCCGCAAACCAGTTCATTCGTCAACCATGGATATTACGGTCCGCAAGTTTAAGATACCTGGCAAGCCCTTCGAGCAACCGCGCCAGGAGCCAGGAATGCTGAAACTAACCGCGCTCGACACTCTGCCCCGCGTGTCCTTAGCCCACCTGCCTACACCGTTGCAGCCGCTGAATCGCCTGGGTGCTGCGCTGGGAGGTCCGCGAATCTGGCTCAAACGTGACGATTGCACCGGCCTCGGCACCGGCGGCAACAAGACGCGCAAGCTCGAATTCCTCCTGGGTGAGGCGGTCGATCAGGCGGCCGATGTCGTGGTCACGTTCGGCGCCATTCAGTCAAACCATGCCCGCCAAACCGCAGCAGCATGCGCAAGTCAGGGACTGGAGTGCCACCTTCTGCTGGCACGCAAAGTACCGTGGACGGATCCTGGCTATGAAACCCTCGGTAACATACAGCTCGATGGATTGTTTGGCGGCCACATCCACCTGCTCGAAAGCTCCGAGGTGGAAGGTCACTTCGAGTCAATGCTGAGCGAATTCAGAGCACAAAACCGGCGACCCTATGTGATTCCGGTTGGGGGTTCAAACGCCACGGGGGCACTCGGCTATGCAGACTGTGCACGCGAGCTTTCCATTCAATGTGCTGAACATGGAATCGAGCTGACCGACGTCATGCATGCAACATCCAGTGCTGGTACACAGGCGGGCCTCGTTGCGGGATTTGCCGCCATCGGGGAAGACGTTCGAATCCATGGCATCAACGTGTCCGAACCTGATAGCAGCGAACTCGAGTCCGTGATCCTCAATCTCGCAAACGACGTCCTCGAACGCGTCGACCTCGAACATGTGGTGAGTGCAGATGCCATCCATGTGGATTCCCGCTTCCTCGGCGAGGGTTACGGTCTGCCGACTGATGAGACTCTAGCGGCCATTCATCAGCTCGCTGAACTTGAGGGTGTGTTGTTCGATCCGGTTTATTCAGGCAAAGCCATGAGCGGCCTGCTGGCTCGCGTGCGTGACGGCGAATTCACCGATATTAAGGACCTCGTGTTCATTCACACCGGGGGCATCGCATCACTGCCGGTTTACAACAACGTCCTGCGACCATCGGGTTGAGCCACTTTCGCGCCACAAAAAAGAAAACCCCGCCAAGGCGGGGTTCTCCGATCAGCATCCCGAAGGATCCTGACTCAGGATTCTGGTCACTGTAATTTGATCCGAAGATCCCAATACGGTTGCCAGGCCTGTTGATCGTTTCTCAACCGACCACCTCAAGGGTGCTTGGCGTAGCCACGATCAGTGACTTAAAAGTCGTTATTTTACGACGCCTTGCTACGTCGCCTCTGTACTGAATCGATCAATCCAGTGCGAGGTTCGAGTTGTTCCCTTTGCGTCCACCCTTACGAGCATCTGCGTTGTCCGCTTCGGACTGTCGGCCAACAGCCTAATCGAACTCGGGCCCTTCCCTTGAGCCGCCGGCGCCTCCGGCAACCCCGACCCTGGCGAGGGTCTTGCGGTAGGCGTTTTGAGTTTCTGTTGCCAGATTCCCGCTGCGCCAACCGTGGAATCCATACTACTGCGCAATCTCGATTACACCAGTGAAAAGGCTGCAAGCAACTGTGGATATGCTGTGTATCAATCCCACAAGAACATGTGGACAAATTGTTGATAGTCGGTGGTACGTTCATCTAGGTTGCGTAAGGTGCTGTAATTACTCCAGTTTGAATACATGCATGGTTTTCATGCTGACAATGGATTGTCACGATTTTATTCAATTTGAGCGTAACTCGTCTTCCTTCACACCACAGGTTTCAGCTGGATCCACGAGCTGTTGACGCGCATGTGTCCGTGCCTCATCCTCGAACGACACGGTACCCATTGCATTCTTCCGAGAGCAATTTTCTCATCAGGCAATCATGATCATGTTGGACATTCAGGGTGCGAAATCAGAACTGAAAATCAAACGTGTAGAGCTTGACGAAAGGCAACAGCGAATATCCCGTCATACCCGCCACAGGGAAGAACCGCTGCCGGCAGACTTCGCAGAACAGGCCATTGAGCTTGAAAACGGCGAAACACTAGTCGCGCTGGATCAGGAACTTTCCCTGGAGCTCAAGCGAATCGACAGGGCACTCGCCCGGATCGAGGCGGGAGGCTATCTGCAGTGCGAAAACTGCGGGAAGGATATCGGCGAGGAACGATTGCGCGCGCTGCCTTATAGTGTCCTCTGCATTGATTGTGCGAATCAGGCCTGAAGCGAGTCAGCGACAATCAGCGAACCTCGCTTTACTCCTCTGAACCGGACTTGTCCGCTGCACTAATTCGCCGAAAATCATCGATGAGGTTCATCGGAATTGGGAACACAATAGTGGAGCTTTTCTCGCCAGCGATTTCCACCAGCGTCTGCAGATAGCGTAGTTGCATCGCTTCGCCCTGGGTGCTGAGCAGCTCGGCCGCTTCTACCAGCTTCCCAGCCGCCTGTTGCTCACCAGCCGCGTGAATCACCTTGGCACGCCGTTCCCGCTCTGCTTCGGCTTGTTTTGCAATGGCACGGATCATGCTTTCGTCGATATCGACATGTTTGATCTCAACGTTGGCGACCTTGATGCCCCACTGATCGGTCTGCTTATCCAGGATCTCCTGGATGTCCAAATTCAAACCTTCACGTTCGGCCAACAACTCATCGAGTTCGTGCTGACCGAGCACCGAACGAAGCGTTGTCTGTGCCAGCTGACCAGTCGCTTCCATGTAAGTCTCAACATTGATAATTGCTCGCTCCGGATCCACGACACGAAAGTAGAGTACCGCGTTAACTTTGACCGACACATTGTCCCGGGTAATCAGATCCTGTGTGGGGATATCCATCACCAGTGTGCGCAAATCCACCCGTACCATTTGCTGAATGATCGGGATGATTATGATCAAACCAGGGCCTTTGACCTTTTGAAAACGACCCAGTATGAAGACCACGCCTCTTTCATATTCACGCAGCACTCGGAACGCACTAAGTAGCAGC
>JAPUFN010000387.1 GCA_027293665.1 Gammaproteobacteria bacterium
AGGCCTGTGCGACCTGTCATGACCCGTCCCGGGCATTCACAGATGGTCGGGCAGGCCCGCTTGCCGGCGCCGTTTCGCTCGGCGACGATGGCAAGTCGCTTGGCGACCGCAACACACCCACAACCGGTTATGTCGCTCTCACACCGGAATTTCAGCGCGACGCAACAGGCCAGTTCAGTGGCGGCTTCTTCGCCGATGGTAGAGCTTCAACTCTGCAGCTACAGGTCATCGGTCCGATGCTCGACCCGATAGAAATGGCGCTGCCGGACACGGCGGCGATCGTCGCCCGAGTCGCGGAAAATCCCGACCACGTAAGCAGCATGAAATCGCTCTTCGGCGACACGGTATTTGCCAGTACAGAGCACGCAACGCGGGCCATCGCGCAGGCAATCACAGCGTTTGAAACTTCGGTTTTTTTTGCTCCATTCGACTCAAAGTACGACCGCTACCTGCGCGGCGATTACACAATGACAGCAGATGAAGAACTGGGTCGGGCGTTGTTCTTCTCAGATCTGACGAACTGTGCAAAATGCCATCTCAAGCACCCGAATGAAGTGTCTGATCGCGAGACGTTCACCAACTATCGCTACCACAACATCGGCATCCCCATAAATCGTGCCGTACGACAGATGAACGGACTTGGCAGCGGCTACCGTGACCGCGGACTCGCGAACAATCCCGCGGTAGTTGGTTTGAATCACAACGGAAAATTCAAGGTGCCAACTCTACGCAACGTCGCCGTTACCGGACCATACATGCACAACGGAATTTTCGCAGATCTGCAGACGGCGGTGCTCTACTACGGCAAATTCACAGTCAGCAGCGTTGCAAGTGAAACAAACCCCGAGACGCGTGAACGCTGGGGTGATCCCGAGTTCGGTCAAACCATCGACTTCGAGCTGCTGCGCACCGGCCAGCCGCTCAGCGCTGATCGCGCCAGGATTATCGTGGCGTTTTTAAATACTCTGACAGATGCGCGATATGAACATCTCATCGAGTGAATCACGGCTGACGGCCTGACAGGCCTCATCGGAGCGCCATCCGGGCGATCAGTGATGCTCGGATTTCGGTAACTTTCAGCAGCGGGCTGCTGCGCAGGCGGCCGACCTCACCTGCCGTGTAGGGATTCCAACCCGCGGCGAGCTGATCGCCGCTCGTGGTGACCAGTAGCCAGTTCAGCAGATCCGCCAGGGCGCCATCAGCCAGGGCCGCGTTCGCCGAACCGGGCACCTGGACCAGAAATTCACGGCCACCGGGCACCTGCAGAAATTTACCCATAGTCGATCGCAAATCAGGCACCGTGCCTGCGCCTGCCCCATGAGGCAGGTGACAGCCCTGACAGTGCAACATGTAATTGATCGCTGCCCGCTCAACGTCGACTACCTGACTCAGCAGGTTCTCTTCCTGCGCAGCTGCGCCAGCTGCCGTCAACCAGCAAAAAATGCCAAGCAGACATCTACGCGCTACGCTCATTCCAGAGCGAGTCCAATCAGCACCGCCGTGGAGCAGTGGTAGAGCGAACTTTCGGTGCCGAGGCACCAGTTGATGTCGTTGCTCTTCTCAGGCCGATACATCGGTCGGTCACCTTCGTTGCGATTGCACATGCAGTGACCGCATGCCGTTTTACCGCAGCAGTCGTTGTAGGAAATTACGTAGTTGTTGCCATCCACGGGATTACGGCAGGTACCAATCCAGGTAATCGGCGACATCTGCGTGCCGGGTGGACAGACGTTCACCGAGCCACCACAGCAGCCACACAAAAAACCATCGATTGCACAGTAGCGCCAGTAGTCACACGACAGGGGATCGCCGGATTCCGCAACATCCGTCGCCTTCGGCTGGCCGGAGGACGCCGCTCGTGCGACCGGCAGCAAAGGCAGCGAACTGCCGCCAACGAGCACCACGCCCAGAGCCGTCAGCCAGTTGCGCCGGCTGATCTTCTGCGCAAGGCCGCGAGTGGATTTCTCAGAGAGTTTGTCGAACCATTTCATCTACGGGTCTCCGTACAGGCTCAGCGAATGCCGTGCACGAGCAGCGGCGTGGAAGTTTCAATTGCCAGTGTCTTGAGCAGAGTTCCGCTGCCCGTGTCGTAGAGGTCGATGCCGCCTTCCAGCGATGTCACAATCAACGGTGGTGTCCCGGCGCCCGCCAGGCTCAGAGCAATGCCCCAGTGATCAAGCACGATCGTATCTTTGCGCACGCCCCGTGCCGCATCAAACACCCAGACCTGATCACCACCATTCTTATGTGTGCCTTCAGCACCATCGGCGTGCATGAGGACGTATAAGTTACCGGCATCATCGGCAACTGCCGGCCAGGCGCCGCCCGGGCGCCAGCCGCCTGCCTGCTCCGCCGCCGTCGTCAGAGACCAGGTCTCTCCCACCTCCGGTGTCGCACCACGCAGATCGATGGGCACCACATTGCCGGTGAACGTCGGAAAATATGCCATGCCGCCCGAGATCGCCGGCTTTTCGAACATCGCATCATTTTCAATGTCGTTGAACGGCGCCGTTCTTGTGGTGTCTGCAACGGCTCCAGCAGCGTCAAGCCGTACTGTCATCATTCCGCCATCGCTGCACAAGCCGCTGAATCCTCGATCACCCGTTGGGATTGCAAACGCACAACCCGGCGTCGCAATCTCGCCGAGGAACGATCGCTGCTCCAGGTCCACTACCGAAATAGACTGTGATGGCGTGAAATTGTAAACCAGCAGAAATCGGTCATCGTCGATCAACGCCACCGCAAATCGATTGGGCACACCCGTCAAGCGCTTCGCCGGGATGATGACCTCGGCTACGACGGAGAGCGTTGCCTGATCATAGATGCTCACCACATCCGTCCGCTCTCCTCCACGGCCGCCGCGGGCATGAAAACTTTCTATCACATAATGTTCACGACGCGCCGCGCTGGTCAGAAATCCCGCAAGAAAATCCGCCGAGAGAATTCCGCGCAACTGATCACCCAGGCCTGATCCCGCAGGATCCACGATAAACAGTTTGCCCTCCCGCATGTGATTGAAGGCAAGATCATGCACCACCAGCCAGTGCGCCGGGTGCGGCGAAGGAACACTCGCAACCTGACCGATCACCTCCGGCTGAAAATCCGCAGCGTGGGTGATCCCGGCAGACAGCGCGAGTAGTGTCACCAGTAGGTTTTTCATCCCCCTCTCCATCGGCCTCTCCCTGCTTGGAGCAAGCAGTTTACTCCGTTATGGTGTAGCACAATCAATGGCTGAGCTCGACTGAGGTGACAAATCAATGAGCGATCTACAGTTTCTGACCAATAAAAACGACCTCGCCGACGTGCTGTGGCAGGAGCAGGACCTTCCCGCTGAAGGCGCGTTGGCGGCAGACGAAGTCCTGATCCGGATCGACGCTTTCGCCTTGACGGCGAACAACATCACGTACGCCGTAGCCGGTGAGAGGATGTCTTACTGGAACTTTTTTCCCGCACAGGAAGGCTGGGGTCGCATTCCCGTGTGGGGATTTGGTGATGTGGTGGCATCTGCGCACGCGGATATCCGGGTGGGTGAACGGCTGTATGGCTACTTTCCCATGGGCAGTCACCTGCTGATTCGTGCCGGTGATGTGAGTGAACGGCAACTCATGGATGTCGTTGCACATCGGGTGGAGTTGCCGCCCGTCTACAACCAGTACATGAGAGTCAGCAATGACCCTGAGCATGACTCCCAGGGAGAAGCGGCGCAGATGCTGTTCCGGCCGCTGTTCATGACGTCTTTCATCCTGGATGATTTCATCGACAAGAACGATTCGTTCGGCGCAGATGCAGTCATGCTGACCAGTGCATCGAGTAAAACCTCACTCGGCCTCGCCTACCTGCTCAAGCAACGCCCGGACAGTCACGTAGTGGGCATCACGTCAGCCGGGAACAAATCCTTCGTCGAATCGCTGGGTTGGTATCACGAAATTTGCACTTACGATGATATCCCGCAGTTGAATTCAGACAGGCCTTCGATCGTTGTCGACATGGCGGGCAACGGCTCGGCACTCGCCGCGATTCACAACCACTTCGCGGAGAACCTGAAGTACAGCTGTCTCGTGGGCGCAACACATTGGGAGGCACGCGCCGGCGCGCGCGACATGGCCGGCCCCAAACCCGAGCTGTTCTTTGCTCCTACTCATATCCAGAACCTGCGACAGGACATCGGTGGCCGGGAGATGGACTTAGCCGTAGCCGACTCCTGGCAGAGTTTCACCAGTGACGCTGCGAAGTGGATAACCGTGCATGCTGTCGACGGTCAATCAGCCGTGGAGAAGTTGTATCAAGAAATGCTCGCGGGCAAGGTCACGCCGGATTCCGGATACATACTCTCGTTATAGCGGCGAATGTCGATAGACGAAGCGGCAGGTATACCGGCGAACTTTTTCCAGCGAGCCGATGAATCCGCTGATGCGTTGTTCTACATCGAGCCCCGCTTCGTTACTCACATTGACGACGCCACCATACTCGCGTTGACCGACTACTACCGGGAGTTTCTACCCGCGGGTTCGGATGTGCTCGACCTCATGTCTTCCTGGATCTCCCACCTGCCGAAAGAGATGGAATTCAACCGGATCAGCGGTCTCGGGATGAATGAGCAAGAGTTGGCCGGCAATCCGCGGCTCAATGACTTCCAGGTTCACGATCTGAATGTCGAGCCCGAACTCCCCTACCCCGCGTCGAGCTTCGATCGCGTATTGATTGCGGTTTCTATTCAGTACCTTGTTAGACCCCTGGAAGTGTTTTCCAACGTGGCGCAGGTTTTGCGTAATTCAGGTGAAGTGTGTATTGCGATGTCACACCGTCTTTTCCCAACGAAAGCGATTGCCGCTTTCCAGCAGCTCGCAACCGCCGATCGCATTTCTCTGGTGCAGTACTATCTGCAACAAAGCGGTTTCGTCGACATCGAATTTCTCGACCGATCACCGGCGAACGCCGATCCTTTGTGGCTCGTTACCGGCCGCTCGACGAAAGAAACATAACACCGGGCACCCCGGATCCAGTCAGGAACCAGATATCTCCGGTTCCATGTTGGTCTTCTTGTGATTCATGATTACCGCACCTGCTTCGAGCATCACAAAGAGGCTTGTGATCAACACAATCAGGTCGATCCCCACCAGCAGGTAGTTGCCGTCCTCGAAAAACTGCACGAGGGTCACCAGTCCCGCCAGAAACGACATCGTCAGCACGAACAGCATAGGAATCATCGTGTAGTAAGCGGGACGCCCAAGCTTTATCAGCATCACGGTTATCACGAGCAACGTCATGCCAGCGAGAATCTGATTGGTCGAGCCAAAGAGTGGCCAGATAATCATGCCACCAGCGCCGGAAGTACCACCTGCGCCGAAGGCCAGCAACAGGCAAGCGCCAACGGCGATCAGAGTCGCGGCGATTCCGCTGCGCAGGATCGGCAGGTTGTAGATGTCCCCCCACTCCTGGATGATGTAGCGCTGCAGACGAACGCCGGAATCCATCGTGGTTCCAGCAAACAGCACCACCATCGTGGCAAGCAGTGTCTCAGCAATCCCCGGCGAAACTCCCCAACCCGAGCTGATGAGATTGGCGCCACCCTGAATGAAGGCACCGGCTCCGGCTGTGCCGAACTCGGCGTAAATCTCATGCCAGAGCTCTGGAGTAGCCGCGAGTGCCACCCCGCTGACGGTGACAATCGTGATCAA
>JAPUFN010000388.1 GCA_027293665.1 Gammaproteobacteria bacterium
CGATCGCTGGTCTTTTAGTCTTCCCCGAGGTGGGTTCCGGCCTGTGGGTCATCGGTCCCCTCTTCGTGTTCAACTTCGGGATGGGCGTTGCAATTCTCCTTGCGCCCGCGCGCAAGGTACGAAGCTTGATTCGGGACGTGAAGCAAGAGGAGCTTGCGCGGCTGGAACCGCTGCTGCGTCAGGCGCGTGACGACACATTGTCGGGTGACGCATCCACCCAGGGTCGCCTGACTGACCTTCTCGCCTACAAAACCCAGGTCGAGTCAACGCGGGAATGGCCCTTTGACTCCTCCACAATCCTTCGCTTCGGTCTTTACCTGTTAATACCCGTCGCTTCGATGGTCGGCGGGGCTCTGATGGAGCGTGTTGTCGATATGGTGCTCGACTGACGTTTCACCGCGCGAAGAGGCGCCGCAACTCGGAATTCGATACCAGCTTCTCGACCCAGCTCAAATCTCCGCGTTCGTGGAGACCGGTTGCGGCCTCGATGACCACCGTCGCGACGAGTCGGGACAGGCCACCGCCCACGCTCACCCTTTTTGCTCCCGCCGCACCAAGCTCTGCAACGGTATTCTGGGCAAATGCTGCGCCGAGCACGTTTAGTGGTTTGTTGACAGATTCCGCGACCTGACGAACTTCATCGAGTGTCTTGAGTCCCGGGGCATACAGCACGTCGGCGCCAGCAGCTTCATAGGCCTGCAGCCGCTTGATGGTTTCCTCGATGTCGTCGTCGCCACGCAGCTGTTGTTCAGCCCGGGCCGTCAGCATGAACTTGAATGGGCAGGCACGAGACGCTGCAACCGCCGCAGCGACCCTTTCGACCGCCAGATTGAAGTCATAAATGGGATTCAGGCGGTCACCTGTGAAATCCTCGATAGAACCCCCGACCACACCTGTCTCGACGACCTGGCGGATGCAGTCCGCCACGGACTCGGGGTCATCAGCGAAGCCGTTCTCCAGATCAGCTGTGATGGGTAGCGTCGTTGCTTCGGACAACGCTCTGCAATGTTGCAGCTTCTCATCGAGTGTCACCGCGCCGTCGGCGCGTCCCAGGGTTTGCGCAAAACCGGAGCTGGTGGTGGCGAGTGCGACAAAGCCCAACGCCTCAAGCATACGAGCCGACCCTATATCCCACGGGTTCGGGATCGCAAAAACGCCCGGGTTCTGATGCAGAGAAACAAACGTTGCCGACTTGTCGTCTGGGGAGACTGAGCCCATCGCCACCTCATCGTTATGCTCCAGCCGTTCACTTTAGAACCAACGTCAGCGGCAGACCAGCCGAATTCACCCGGTGCGCTGGAACTGAAACGCGATTTTGCGCTAGTGTGAGCGCTCGAACTTGCAGCGCAGGGTACGATGAACCACGGTTGGCAACGGCGGAACTCGCCGGGATGAAGTATCTATTTCTGATCCGCGCGGGTCTCTGGCGGAAACCGGTCCGCACGATTTTGACTGCGCTTGCGACCATCGTGGCTTTCCTGCTGTTCGGTGTCATGCACGGCGTAACAGCGAGCTTTGATGAAGCGCTCGATCTCATGAGCGACACCCGCTTGCGGGTGATGAGCCGGGCCAACTTCTTAGAGCCGATGCCACTCGCTCACAGAGCTCGCATCGAACAGCTTGCCGGTGTGACCCGGGTCGCTCACCTGGTAATTTTTCCAGCCTATTACCAGGACCTGCGCAACGGCATCAGTGCAGCCGCGTTGAGTGTCGAAGATTTTCTGGAGGTCTTTCCCGAGATAAAAGTCCCTGAAGAACAGCAGCAGGCAATGCAACGGACTCGAACCGGAGCGATCGTAGGTCACAACCTCGCGCGCAAGTACGGTTGGCAGATCGGCGATATCGTGCCACTCAAATCGATGTTGTGGACGAGGGACGGTGGCAGTCAGGACTGGGCAGTCGAAATCGTGGCTATCGCCAATGCGGGCCCGGATGACGAACAGATTTTCGCGAGTGAGCTCTATTTCAACTACGAGTTTCTCGATGAATCTCGTGCTACCAGCAAAGGAACCGTGCACCAGTTTATCGTCGGCCTGGAATCTCCAGAGTTGGCTTCGTCAGTCGCAAAATCAATCGATGAGCTTTTCGCCAACTCTGCAGACGAAACCAACACACTCGACGAAAAGCAATACCTCACGTCGATGGTTGGCAGATTAGGCAACGTAGGCTACTTTGTGAACGCAGTGCTGGGTGCTGTGCTCTTCACACTACTCTTCTTAACAGGTACGACCATGGCGCAGTCGGCCCGCGATCGAGTCTCCGAATTTGGCATTCTGAAAGCGATTGGATTCACAGATACGTCCGTATTCATGATGGTGGTGGTTGAATCGATGATCTTGAGCGTATTGGCGGCCGGGGTGGGTCTAGGTATTGCCGCAACGGTGTTCCCGTCCGTCTTCGCGGCGTTCGGGTTAGCCGGTATTACATTGGCGCCAAGTGTGTACCTCCTGGGACTGGCGATCGCGGCCGTGCTTGCTGTCTGCGTTTCTGTCTGGCCAGCCTGGCGATCGCGCAGCCTGTCTATTGCTGAAGCGATGAGCGGACGCTGAGCGGCCATGATCGGGTTTTAGCAATGCGCCAGGTCATGCAAATCACACTGATGAATCTGCGCAGCGTGCCGCAACGACTCGCGAGTTCCTTAGTGGTATGTGTCGGGATCGCCGGAGTGGTGGCCGTGTTGGTCTCCGTAATCGCAATGGCCAACGGATTGACGGAAACCATGCTCAGCGCGGGAAA
>JAPUFN010000389.1 GCA_027293665.1 Gammaproteobacteria bacterium
GCGCAGCGCGATGGCCTGCAGGTCTCTAAGATCTATCAGTTCCGTCGCGGTGACTACCTGGTGGATCTGCTCTATCGCGTGCGCAACAACACTGGGCGTGCGATCACAGCGAGCCTCTTTGCGCAGATCAAAAGAGATGCCAGCGAGCCGGAAGATTCGAGTTCATCGCCGATGGGACCGCGGCCATATCTGGGTGCTGCGCTGACTACCTCCGAAAATCGCTACGAAAAACTGGAGTTTGATGACCTCGACGAGGGCCCATATCGGATGGCCGTGCAGGGTGGCTGGATCTCGTTCCTGCAACACTATTTCCTGAGCGCTTGGGTAGCCCCGGCCGATGAGCTCAACAGCTTCTACGGCCGCAAGCGTTCCGACGGGACCTACATCGTTGGTTATACCGGACCGCTGAAGTCGGTGCCGGCCGGTGCGACCGGTGAATGGTCGACACAGTTTTACGCCGGGCCGAAGGATCAGAAACGTCTCGAGGAGATCTCGGAAAATCTGAATCTGACCATCGATTATGGATTCCTCTGGTGGATTGCTATGCCGCTTTTCTACCTGCTCGATTGGCTGCATTCGTTTGTCGGCAACTGGGGGGGCGCGATCATTCTCCTCACGATCCTGGTGAAACTCGTGCTCTATCCGTTGAGCGCTGCGAGCTACAAATCAATGGCTAACATGCGCCGGGTGGGTCCGCAGATGAAGCGCCTGCAGGAACGTCACGCCGACGATCGCCAGAAGCTTTCCCAGGAGATGATGGCGCTCTACAAAAAGGAGAAGGTCAATCCGCTCGGTGGCTGCCTGCCAATGCTGTTACCGATGCCGATCTTCATTGCGCTGTACTGGGTACTCTTTGAAAGCGTCGAACTGCGCCAGGCGCCCTTCGCATTGTGGATCAATGATCTGTCCGCGATGGATCCCTTCTTCATACTGCCCCTGCTGATGGGCGCGAGCATGTTCGTTCAGCAGATGCTGAGCCCGGCGGTGGGTGATCCCATGCAGGTGCGAATGATGAAAATGATGCCGATCATGTTCACGGTTCTATTTTTGTTCTTCCCGGCAGGCCTCGTCCTCTACTGGCTGGTGAACAACGTACTCGGCGTCGCCCAGCAATGGTTCGTCATTCGCCAGAGCGAACGTGCAGAAGCCGCGAAAGCCTGAGTCCCTCGATAGCGATACGATTGCAGCACCCGCCACTGCAGCCGGCCAGGCGGGTGTTGGCATCATCCGGGTGTCCGGACCTCAGGCCCGCTCGATAGCAGCGAAGATCACGGGCGTCGAGCCGCTGCCACGGCAGGCTCAATTGCGCGATTTTTTCGCGACCGACAGTTCGATCATCGATTCCGGCATCGTGCTTTATTTCAGCCAACCCAACTCGTTCACCGGCGAAGATGTCGTCGAGCTGCAGGGCCATGGTGGCCCCGTTGTCATGCAGATGCTGCTCGACGCGGTGCTTGGCCTGGGTGCGCGGTTGGCGCGACCGGGGGAATTCACCGAACGGGCGTTCAACAATGGCAAGCTGGATCTGGCGCAGGCCGAAGCGGTCGCCGATCTCATCGCGAGCTCATCGATTGCAGCGGCTCGCGGCGCCAGCCGTTCTCTGGCGGGCGAATTTTCTGCCAGCGTCCACGCCATCGACGCCAAAGTGGTCGAATTACGCATGTTCGTCGAAGCGGCAATCGATTTTCCAGACGACGACATCGATCTGCTGGCGGGCGGCCAGGTTGGCGAACGACTGATTGATATCCTCGAAGCTCTGAATTCGTTGCTCTGTGAGTGTGCACAAGGAATTTTGCTGCGCGACGGGGTGACGCTGGCGCTGCTCGGCGCGCCCAACGTCGGCAAGTCCAGTTTGCTCAACGCTCTGGCGGGCGAAGCCCGCGCTATTGTGACGGACATTCCCGGTACCACGCGCGATCTGGTGCAGGTCGACCTGGTGCTGGACGGTTTGCCTGTGGTGGTGGTCGACACCGCGGGTTTACGGGAATCCGCTGACCCCATCGAACTCGAGGGGGTCCGGCGGGCCCGCCGCGAGGGCGTCAATGCAGACATCGTTCTGGGTGTCGTTGCCGTCGATGAGCAACAGACCGAATGGTCGTTCGATACGCTGGAAGCGGTGTTGCCCGATCTGGACCCGTCCCGTCTGATCCAGATCGCCAATAAGATTGACCTCGTCCCGGACATGGCCGACAGCCTGCCAGCCGGGGTGGTTGCTGTCTCTGCGTTGACCGGGCAAGGACTCGATGCGCTTATCGCTGTGATCAAAAATGCCGTTGGCTATGCGGCGGACGGCGGCCGATTTACCGCGCGCAAGCGGCATGTACTGGCACTGGAGGCAGCGCTGGCGGCTGCGGCTCGATGCCGGACACTGGCGACGGGGACTATGGCGGGTGAGCTGATTGCGGAGGAATTACGCCAGGTGCATGCGGCGCTGGGCGATATTGTGGGTGAGATGACCTCGGATGAACTGCTGGGCGAGATTTTCAGCCGCTTCTGTATCGGCAAATGAGTAACGCGCCTGCAGCACCAATGAGTATACTGCGCAGCCCAAATCAGCCCTGTTTTCTAACGTCATGGAATTTCCCCAGCTCTTTGATGTGATCGTGATCGGCGGCGGCCATGCCGGCTGCGAAGCCGCGATGGCATCCGCCCGCCTGGGTGCGCGGACACTGTTACTCACGCAGAGTCTGGAAACCATTGGCCAGATGTCGTGCAATCCGGCGATCGGCGGCATCGGCAAATCCCATTTGGTACGTGAAATCGATGCCCTTGACGGGATTATGGGCCGGGCGGCGGATATGGCCGGGATTCAGCTGCGCGTTCTCAACGCAAGCAAAGGACCCGCTGTGCGCGCAACCCGGGCCCAGGCCGATCGGGCGTTGTACCGGCAATCGATTCAGGGCCTGCTCGATGCACAGGACAATCTGCAGGTCTTTCAGCAATCGGTGGTCGACCTGCTGGTGACTGGCGCGCCCGGCAAGCAGCGTGTCGAAGGGGTCGTGACACAGATGGGCCTTACAGTGCGCGCTCGTGCCGTCGTGCTGACCACCGGTACGTTCCTGGGCGGGCGGATTCACATCGGGCTGGAAAATCATCCGGGTGGCCGTGCGGGTGATGCGCCGGCCAACGCGCTGGCGGAACGGCTGCGGGCTTTGCCGTTTCGAGTCGCCCGGCTGAAGACCGGTACTCCGCCAAGAATAGACGGCAGGACGGTGGATTTCGCGGCGATGACTGCACAACCCGGTGACGAACCCACCCCGGTGTTGTCATTCATGCACGAAGGCGCTGACCGAGGCGCCACCGCAGGTGGCAGTGCTGGAGTGGCATTGCGGCGACCGCGGCAGGTGCCCTGCTACATCACCCAAACCAACCCGACAACGCATGCAATCATTCTCGCAGCGCTCGATCGTTCGCCGTTGTACACGGGCGTGATCGAAGGCGAGGGTCCACGCTACTGCCCGAGCATCGAAGACAAGGTGGTGCGCTTTGCGGAGCGGGTGAATCATCAGATTTTCGTCGAACCCGAAGGTCTGGCGACGAGCGAACTGTACCCGAATGGAATTTCGACCAGCCTGCCGTTCGATGTTCAGCTGGCACTGGTGCGCAGCATCCGAGGCTTTGCTGAGGCGCACATCACTCGACCCGGTTACGCCATCGAGTACGACTTTTTTGATCCGCGCGACCTCAACTACTCGCTGGAGACCAAAGCGCTTGCGGGGTTGTTTTTTGCAGGTCAGATCAATGGCACCACGGGTTACGAAGAGGCCGCAGCCCAGGGCTTGCTGGCTGGTCTCAATGCGGCGCGCCAGGTTGCCGGTAAGAGTCCCTGGTGTCCGCGCCGCGACGAAGCCTACCTCGGCGTGCTGGTCGATGATCTGATCAATCTGGGTACCCGGGAACCCTATCGCATGTTCACGAGCCGGGCGGAGTACCGCTTGCGGCTGCGCGAAGACAATGCCGATCAGCGGTTGACGGCAAAAGGTCGCGAGCTGGGGCTGGTCGGTGGCGCGCGCTGGGCGCTCTACAACGAGAAAATGCGTCAGCTCAGGGCCGTCTCGTCTCGGCTCGACGCCATCAACCTCAATCCGGGCACTGTGCTGAGCGGCCGCCTGGCAGCGCTGACCGGCGAGACGATCAGCAAAGAAACGTCATTATTGGCATTTGTGCGACGTCCCGGCGTGTCGTTGGAGGCGCTGGCGAGTGAGTTGGATCTGGGCGCAGGGCAACCGGTCGACCCCGGCATCCTGCGCCAGCTGGATATCGAAACGAAGTACGCCGGCTACATTGCCCGGCAGGACGAGGAAATTGCGAAGGTGCGGCGTCACGAGACGATTGAGCTGCCGCGGGAGCTGGTTTACGACAACATTTCAGGCCTCTCCAATGAGTTGCGGCAGAAGCTGAGCAGCGCGCGCCCGGCAACGCTGGCCAAAGCATCGCGCATCCCCGGCATCACGCCGGCGGCTTTGTCCCTGCTGCTCGTTCACGCCAAAAAACTCAGGCTGACGGACGGGCAGACGTCCCCTGCCCGGAAGGGGCAGACGGCTGCTGGCGCGAACGCGCCTGATCACGGGCGCGTGACTGCGGGCAGCGGCGCGCTCGACTAGGTGGACGCACGAGCGCCAGCAAACCTCGTCGCCGAGGCACAGCTGCTCGGTGTCGAGCTCAGCAGCACACAGGTGGACCTGCTCGCTGACTATGTTGCACTCCTCAAACAGTGGAATAAGCGCATCAATCTGCTGTCGCGCCGCGATACCGAGCGGATCTGGCCACGCCACGTACTCGACAGTCTCAGCATCCTGCCGTTTATCAGGGGTCCACGGATTCTCGATCTCGGCAGCGGCGGCGGTCTGCCCGGGATTCCGCTGGCGATCGCCGCGCCGCAGCACACCTTCACGCTGCTGGATCGTAGCGATCGCAAGACGCGCTTCCTTGAGCACGTGGTATTGCGGCTGGGTCTTGCAAATGTGATCGTGACCTG
>JAPUFN010000039.1 GCA_027293665.1 Gammaproteobacteria bacterium
AACGGATCCCGACCTCGGTGCCAAAGGTATTTCACTCATTGTTGTAGAAACGGCCGACAATCCCGGTTTTGAACGTGGCCGCAACCTGAAGAAGCTCGGTCAGAAGGCGGCCGACACGTCCGAGCTGTTCTTCGCCGATTGTCGCGTGCCGCTCGCCAACCGGCTCGGCGAGGATGAAGGCACAGGTTTCGTGCAATTGATGCAGCAACTGCCACAGGAACGCCTGAGCATCGCCCAGGCGGCGGTCGTTCAGGCAGAACACGCGATCGAAATCACGCTCGAATTCGTTAAAGAACGCAAGGCGTTCGGCCAGCGGGTGCTGGATTTTCAAAACACCAGATTCAAGCTCGCTGAATGTAAAACCGAAGCATTCATCGGCAGAACGTTCGTGGATCAATGCCTGGTAAGGCACCTCAACAAGGAGCTCGACGCCGCCACAGCATCCATGGCCAAGTACTGGTGCACGCAGAAGCAATGCGAAATCATCGACGAATGTCTGCAATTGCACGGCGGCGCCGGTTACATGGATGAATATGAAATCTCCCGAATGTATGCCGACGCGCGCGTGCAGAAGATCTACGGCGGCACCAATGAGATCATGAAGGAACTCATCGGTCGCACGTTAGGTTGAGGAGCGGGCACGCCGATGCGACAGTACTGGTCTTTCTACTGGCCGCTGGGGCTCACTGGTCTGGCGATGGTTCTGGCGGTGCAGTTCCAGAACGCAGCGCTCGCTCGCTACCCCGAGGCCATTACCGAGCTTGCCATATTCGCGCTGGCGTACGCTACCTTCGGCTTTTTCCGGGCGAGCCTCAATTTCATCGCGCAACTTTCGAACGTCTACGCCCGCAGCCCTGAGGGGATGCGCCGCTGCCACGGGTTCGTCAGCATCGCCAGCCTGCTGATCATGCTGCCTCTGATCGGCATCGGTCATAGCTCGATGGGTGCTGCAATGCTGTCGAGGTTTTTCAGCATCGACGTCGATTTAACTCTCCGGGTGCAGGAATATCTGGTCTATCTGGCGCCGATCATTCTCCTTGGCGCGCAGCGATTTTATTACACCGGACTGCTGGTCCAGGCCCGCCTGACCGGCTGGGTTACCCTGCTGAACGTTCTGTTCTTAACACTCGTGATCGTCGGCCTGATTGTCGGCTTCAACCTCGGCTACAGACCTGTCCATGTTCTGGTCGGTTCAGAGACGGTGGCAATACTGTTGCAACTGCTCGCGACTACCTGGGTGAAAGCAAGGTATTACAGACCGCCCGCACAGTTGGAGCACCAATCGCTCACTTATCGCGAGCTCGCTGGATTTTTCATCCCTGTATCGATGACCGGTGTGATGTTCGCGCTAAGCCGGCCGGTGCTCTATGCATTCGTCAGCCGGATACCCGACGGAATTCTAACCATCGCTGCCATGCGCGTGGCATTCGATTTCTCAATGCTGTTTCAGCAGGCCGCAAATCAGTTTCGCCATTTTTTTGTAACATTCGGCCTGGACGACCTGCCCGGCAAGCGGCGCTTCATGACCGTGGTTTGTATCGGAATAACCGCGATCATGCTTCTATTTGCGTTGACTCCTTTGTCGAGCTTCATCTGGCAGGATCTGATGGGCATTCCCGATGATGTCCGCATACTCGCGCTCGACGTTATACTGATCATGTGCCTCATGCCGACCGTCATTATCTTTCGTAATTATTATCATGGTCGTCTGATGGTCGAACGACGTACCACTGGAATGGCAGTGGGTGGAATCCTGCGGGTCATCGGCATCTATCTGATGGCGCAATTGCTGTTCACGTTCGGCGTGTTGAATCACATAACTGCGTCGGTAGTACTGATCCTCGGTTTCGTCATCGAGACACTCGTCGTGGTTCAGGCTGCAACTAATGGCCAGGCGGAGCGGGTAAAAGCGACCGCAAAAATGTAGCCGACACATAACAGCGCGGCACTGAAACCAAATATTTTCAGACTTCGTGACTGCGCCCTCATCGCCAGCACTCCGAACCCGATGTATGCAACCAATCCCAGCAGCTTGGCAGACAGCCAGCCGCTGAACGGTGCTAGACCGAGATCAATCACGAGTAATACACCGAGAGTCAACAACAGTGTGTCAATGACGTGCGGCGCGATCTTCACCCACTTTTCCTGCCGCATTGGTGAATCGAGCAGCGACCAGACACCGCGCACGACAAATCCGAGCACGGTCAGATACGCCAGCATGATGTGAAAATTCTTTAACACTACTTTACTCCTGTGTTTCCCAGACAACTCCCTGCCGTTGCAAGCCGGATGGTTTAACATCGCTGCCAATTCGAATACTAACAATCCTCGCAGAGCAGCCGCACATGGAAATCGATCAGGCCATCGACCAAGTCATGCGACCGCTTGCCGATACGGTCGCAGGCTTCATCTTCTATGCCGTGCCAATGATGGGCGCAGAGGTACCTCTCATCGTCGTCTGGCTCATTCTTGGCGGACTTTTCTTCACGCTTTATCTGCGCTTCATCAACATTCGCGGCTTCACACACGCCATAGCACTTATCAGTGGGCGCTACGCAAAGGCCGATGACCCTGGAGAGATTTCCCAGTTTCAAGCGCTCACCACAGCAGTCTCCGGTACCGTCGGTATCGGCAATATCGCCGGGGTTGCAGTGGCAATTTCTCTTGGTGGTCCCGGTGCTACGTTGTGGTTGATTGTCGCAGGGCTACTCGGCATGTCGATGAAGTTCGCCGAATGTACGCTCGGCGTGATGTATCGCGAGACACATTCCGATGGTTCCGTTTCGGGTGGACCGATGTACTACCTGGAACGGGGTCTGGCCGAGCGTAACCTGCCTAAAATCGGCAAAGCACTGGGCCTGTTCTACGCAATCGCCATGGTGTTCGGCTGCCTCGGCATCGGCAATATGTTCCAGTCGAACCAGGCAGCGGCTATTTTCATCGACGTGACCGGTGGCAGCGCCAGTTACTTCGCGGACAAGGCCTGGCTTTTCGGAGTGATGCTGGCGATCGCGGTTGCGATCGTCATCATTGGCGGTATCCGATCCATTGCCACGACCACCGCAAAGCTGGTTCCCGGCATGGCGCTGCTGTACGTGGTCACCGCGTTGATCGTTCTCGCAATGAACTATACGGAGCTACCAGGCGCATTCGTCGCCATCTGGCAGGGAGCATTTGCACCCGAAAGCTTAGCTGGCGGTATGATTGGCGTGATGATTCTCGGCTTTCGCCGCGCTGTATTTTCCAACGAAGCCGGCCTGGGGTCCGCTGCAATCGCCCACTCCACAGCAATGACACAGCGCCCGGTCAGCGAAGGCTACGTTGCGTTGCTTGAACCCTTTATCGATACGGTTGTGATATGCACCATCACGGCACTCGTGATCGTGACCACGGTCTATGACCCGGCGTTGGCTAATCAGGGCATAAGCGGCATCGAGATGACGACCGAAGCTTTCGCCAGCACGCTGTCGTGGTCACCCATTCCTTTGTCAATTGCCGCCATACTTTTTGCCTTCTCAACCATGATCGCCTGGTCGTACTATGGTCTGAAGGCATTTACCTATCTGGTAGGACATCATCGTTGGGCAGATCTCGGCTTTAAATTTTTCTTCCTCATCTTCGTCGTTCTCGGCAGCAGCGTTCAGCTGGGGTCGCTCGTGGACCTCTCCGATGCGTTGGTGTTCATTGTCGCGATCCCGAATCTGCTGGGCCTTTACCTGCTCGCACCGCTGATCCGCAAGGAGCTCATTCGCTATGAATCAGACCTGCCCCACGAGTAGTCTGTTGAATAAAAGCGCGCGGTGCGCGCTTTTTCCCGCCCTCGGCTTGCTCACGGCAACACTGCATCTGCCCTTGCATGCAGCCACTGCTGCCACCACAGCCGACCACCTGTTTGTCGGCGACCACATCATCACGATGCACAACATCGAAGACGCACCCACTGCGCTGGCAGTCCGCGACGACAAGATTGTCTGGCTCGGCCGCGAAGAAGACAGCGCACGTTGGATCGGCCCGGCCACCGAACGACACGAACTCGGTGAGAGGGCGTTGCTGCCCGGTTTCATCGACGCCCACGGTCACATTACCTATCTCGCCGCCACGATCAGTTGGGCGAATCTTGCTTCGCCTCCGGTGGGATCGGTAACCGACGTCGCAAGCCTCCAGTCGACCCTGCGAAGCTACATTGCAGAGCACGCCATCGCAGACGGCGCCTGGGTAATCGGCAATGGCTACGATGATTCACTGATCGCCGAGCAACGCCACCCGACCCGCGATGACCTGGATGCCGTTTCAACAACTCATCCGATCGCTCTGGTGCATGTCTCCGGGCACCTCATGGCAATCAATTCTCTTGCGTTGTCTGCGACAGGAATCGATGCCGAAACTCCCGACCCCGCCGGTGGCCATATTCGACGATCCGCTGGCAGCCGTGTGCCGAACGGCGTGTTGGAAGAAACGGCGACATACCCGGTCCGTAACGTGCTGCTGCAACCTCGCGGCAATCCGATCGAAGACATGCAGGAGGCCATGCGGCTGTATGCAGGCTATGGCATCACAACCGCGCAGGATGGTGCCATCACTCCACCAGCGATCGAACTGCTGACCAGTATGAATGACGCAGAAATGCTCACTCTGGACGTCGTCATCTACCCGACGATCCGTGGACCGGATGATTCATCCACGCAGGACATGACATTCGGCAGCTACAACAACCGACTGAAATTTGGTGGCGTCAAATTGATTCTGGATGGCTCGCCCCAGGGAAAGACGGCGTTTCTCAGCGCGCCCTACAAAGTCCCGCCAGAAGGCAAAGGGCCCGACTACCGGGGCTACCCCACGTATCCCGTGGAGGACGTAAATTCAATGGTGCAGCAATTCGTGGCACGCGGCGTGCCAATCCTTGCGCACGCCAACGGCGACGCGGCAGCCGATATGTTGATTGATGCCGTAGACATAGCGACGCGACAGGGCGAGGTAACAAATCATCGAACGGTAATGATTCATGCACAGACTGTCCGTGACGACCAGCTGGATCGTATGGCCGCACTGGCGATGGTGCCTTCTTTCTTTTCGACACACACGTTCTTCTGGGGAGACTGGCATCGCGATTCCGTCCTC
>JAPUFN010000390.1 GCA_027293665.1 Gammaproteobacteria bacterium
CCGGCAGCTCTCTGCCGGTCATCGGTAAAGGCATGCTGGAGGCTGCTATCAAGCAGCGACGCCACAAGCCCATGTTCATCGTCGACATCGCCGTGCCGCGGGATGTCGAACCCGAGGCAGCGGAGCTTGCGGACATCTATCTCTACACTATCGATGATCTCACCCAGATCATCGAGGAGAACGTCAAGCAGCGTCGGGAGGCTGCCGAGGAAGCGGAGTTGCTGGTCGACGACGGCGCCAACTACTACCTTCGCGAACGACGTGCACACCATAGCCAGAATTTGTTGACGAAATTTCGCGACCAGGCAAACACGATTCAACACGGTGAGCTCGAAAAGGCGCTTCGAGAAATCCGCAAAGGACAAGATCCCGAAGCGGTGCTCGCAAGCCTCAGCCGCGGCCTCACAAACAAATTGATACACACACCTACTACGGCAATTAGAAACGCAGCGGCCGAAGGTCGGGTTGATCTCCTTGAATACCTCAAGACCTTGTACAAGCTGGACTAGTCAACATGAGCTTATCGAATTCCATGATGGCGAAGCTCGCAGCCCTCACCGATCGGTACGCAGAAGTCAGCGCGCTGCTCTCCGATCCCGACGTCATGAAAGATCGGGACCAGTTCACTACGCTCTCCAAAGAATTCGCTGAACTCGATCCGGTCATTAAAAGCTTTCAGCGCCTCGAACAGCTCGACAGCGAGATGCATGACGCACAGGTACTCGCCAAAGACGACGATGCGGAGATGCGCGAACTCGCAAGCGAAGACATCGATCGGATCAAAGCGGAACAGACCACGGCCGAACAGGAACTGCAGACGCTGCTCCTGCCAAAAGATCCTAACGATGCATCAAACGTTTTCCTGGAGATTCGCGCAGGCACAGGTGGCGATGAAGCAGCGATCTTCTCCGGCGATCTCTTCCGGATGTATACGAAGTATGCAGAGGCCAGAGGCTGGCAACTCGAGATTATGAATGCGCGGCGGGGCGAGCACGGCGGCTACAAGGAAATCATCAGCAGAATCATTGGTAAAGACGTGTACTCGCAGCTGAAATTCGAATCCGGCGCGCACCGGGTGCAGCGAGTGCCTGAAACGGAGTCTCAGGGCCGCATCCACACCAGTGCCTGCACGGTGGCCGTTATGCCTGAGGTCGATGAAATCGACAGCGTGGAGATCAGCAAAGCCGACATCCGAGAAGATACTTATCGTGCCTCTGGCGCCGGTGGACAGCATGTCAACAAGACCGATTCCGCCGTACGCCTGACGCACCTCCCGAGCGGTCTGGTGGTCGAGTGTCAGGACGAGCGCTCGCAGCACAAAAACCGTGCCCGCGCCATGTCGCTGCTCCAGGCGAAACTGCTCGACGTCGCGCAGCAGGAACAACTCACCGAGCAGGCGCAGGTCCGCAAAAGCCTGGTGGGATCCGGCGACCGGTCCGAACGCATCAGAACCTACAACTTCCCGCAGGGACGCGTGACCGATCATCGCATCAATCTGACCCTCTACAAGCTCGATGAAATTATCGAAGGTTCACTGGATCACGTGCTGCAACCTCTGATCACGGAGCACCAGGCCGAAGCACTGAAGGCCCTAAGCGAAGCGTCTTGAACAGGCGATGCGTCATGCCGAACGTCGGAGCCTGGCTGTCCGCTCACGCGGATCTGCCACGCCTGGACTGCGAAATTCTGCTGGCGCACCGGCTGGCCAGCGCCAGAGCCGGGATCATTGCCCATCCTGAGCGCGAGTTGAACGAACACGAACTCGCCACCCTCGATGCCGACGCGGCTGCCTTGCGCGACGGCATGCCGCTCGCCTATCTGACAGGTCGCCGGGAATTCTGGGGCCTGGAGTTTGACCTGACCCGGGATGTACTCGTGCCGCGACCGGAAACTGAGACGCTGGTGGAGGCTGCGCTGGCGAAAATCCAATCAGGCCAGCGAATCCTCGACCTCGGCACGGGGAGCGGAGCCGTTGCGATCGCTATTGCAAAGTCCGCCGATATCGCCGTTCACGCCAGCGACAACAGCACAGCGGCCGTTTGCATTGCACGCGAAAACGCCAGGAAGCTTGGGGTAGATGTTCATTTCGATATCAGCGACTGGTTTTCTGCCGTGACCGGCCTTTTCCATCTGATCGTCACCAATCCACCTTACGTTGCCGAGGGCGACCCGCATCTACCGGCGTTGCGATTCGAACCCACGGCCGCACTGATCAGCGGCCAGGACGGACTCGATGCCATCCGCACGATCGTAAAACAAGCTGTGACGTATCTCGAAGCGGACGGCTGGCTGCTCGTGGAACACGGCTGCGATCAGGCCGCGAGCGTCCGTCAGCTTTTTGCGACGGCCGGGTTTGCGGGGGTGGCAACGCTCCCCGACTTGAGCGGGCAGGATCGCGTTACACTGGGACAGCACAACAGATCTGCCGAAGTCTGATGAACGACGACCAACTGCTCAGATACAGCCGCCAGATCATGCTTCCGGATTTCGACATCGCCGGGCAGGAGTGTCTGTTGCAGGCATCGGTGCTGGTCATCGGCGTCGGCGGCCTCGGCTCGCCGGTGGCCCTTTACCTCGCGGCTGCCGGAGTCGGCCACCTCGTGCTGGTGGATCATGACGTCGTTGATCTTTCAAATCTGCAGCGCCAGGTGATTCATCAGGAGGCCCGTATCGGTGAGCCCAAAGTCGATTCCGCCGCGGCAACAATCGCTGCGCTGAATCCCGCAACGCGTGTCACCACAATCAACCACAAGCTGGACGAGGCAGCGCTCGCGAGCGCAGTCGCGCAAGCGGATCTTGTGATCGATTGCACCGATAACTTCCAGGTCCGCTACGCCGTCAACGATGCTTGCTGGGCAACCGGCGTACCGCTGGTATCGGGGGCAGCAATCCGCTGGGAAGGACAGATCGCCGTGTTCGACCCACGCGATGCCAACTCACCCTGCTATCGCTGCCTCTATGCCGAAGGCGATGACGAAGCACTCAACTGCTCTGAAAATGGTGTCATCGCGCCACTGGTCGGCATCGTTGGGACCTGTCAGGCCATGGAAGCGATCAAGTTGCTCGCCAGTGTCGGTGAGAACTTGACGGGCTGTGTTCTCTATTTCGACGGTAAGCGGATGGAGTGGCGCAGGCTCAAGCTGCCGAAGAATCCCGATTGTGTGACATGCGCAGGTTGATGCCGTAAGTCTCGGCAAGCGATTCCAGCAGTAATGGTTTCACCTGCGACGTGCTCGAAGGGCCACCGAGATCCGCAAGCTGGGTGACCGTGACGTCGCTGAGGCCGCAGGGGTTGATCATGGCAAAGGGCGCGAGATCCATCTGCACATTCAAGCTCAGGCCATGGTAGGAACAGCCACGCCGGACCCGTAGTCCGAGAGCCGCAACCTTGGCGCCAGCAACATAGACGCCGGGGGCATCTGCTCTTGCCTGGCCCGTGACTTTATAGTGGGACAGAAGACTGATGATTGAGTTTTCTATTCCACTGACAAGTCCACGAACGTTTATTCCCAGACGTCTGATATCAAACAACAGATAAGCGACGATCTGGCCCGGTCCATGATAAGTCACCTGGCCACCGCGGTCGGTCTGCACCACCGGTATGGTTCCAGGAGCCAGTAGATGTTCAGCTTTACCAGACTGCCCCTGAGTGAACACTGGCTCGTGTTCCGTCAGCCAGATTTCATCGGGCGTCGTCTGGTTGCGTTCATTGGTGAACGCGCGCATCTGATCGAACACTTCGCAATACTGTGTCCGGCCCAGATCTTTTACGAGAACGTCCCTTGGCATTCTAAAGCACCATTTTCACCAGAGGGTTTGCCAGCAGATCCCGATGCAGGGCCTTGAGCTGCGGTTCACCCGTTGCTCTTATGGAGAGCCTGACTGAACAGTATCTGCCTTCACGGCTGTTGCGCAACGACACGGACTCTTCGCAGAAACCGGCGTCATGCAGACGGACAATTTCCAGGACGCTGGTTTTGAGTGAGGCATCGTTGGTCGCGATCACCTTGATCGGATAATCACACGGAAACTCTATTCTGGGAGCGTCCGTCACGCTCACCCGCCTTCCAGGAAACCCTTGAAGAAGAGATAAACGCCATCACCGATGCGCGAGAATATTCCAGCTTCCTCGGCAGCATCCAGGGCAACGAGCGGAGCGCGGTACACCACCTCACCGTGCAGGTTCAGCCGCAGCTCGCCGAAATCATCACCTTTGGCCACGGGTGCTTCGATGACCTTTGCCAGGGTGAGTTCGGCCTCTATGCTGTCGTAGTGGCCGCGCGGGATGGTCACCACGACTTCCTCGGCAACGCCAAGCTCGATCTCTTCAGCCTCGCCATACCAAAGCTGGGTGGTCTTGAGAGGGACACCCGCCGCGTAGAGTTTCTGGGTTTCGAAGTAGCGAAAGCCATAGGACAACAGCTTCTGGCTTTCCTGCATGCGGGCTTCTTCGCTGACGGTTCCCATGACGACCGAGATCAGGCGCATGTTGCCACGCAGCGCCGAGGCAACCAGACAATACCCGGCTTCCTGTGTGTGACCGGTTTTCACCCCATCCACGGTACGGTCGCGCCACAACAGGCGATTGCGATTAGGTTGTTCGATGTCATTGAACGTGAAGGAGCGCTCCGCATAGGTCGCGTAGTGCTCGGGAAAGCGCTTAATGAGTGAGTTGGTCAGCAGCGCAAGATCCCACGCTGAGGTGCGATGACCTTCGGCAGGCAAGCCGGTTGCGTTCTCGAACTGTGTGGTCGACATGCCGAGAACGACTGCCTGTTGATTCATCATGTCGGCGAACGCTGTTTCGCTACCCGCGATATGTTCGGCCAATGCGACGCTCGCATCATTGCCTGACTGGATGATGATGCCGTTGAGAAGTTCACCGAGCTCGACCTTCGTACCTTCCCTGATGAACATCCTGGAGCCCTGCGTGCGCCAGGCTTTGACGCTGATTGGTACCTGATCCTCCCGCTTGATCCGACCCGATTCGAGTTCCACTGCGGCGATGTAGGAGGTCATGATTTTAGTCAGGCTCGCCGGTGGCAGAGATTCATGGGCGTTGTGTTCCACCAGCACTTTCTGAGTATCTGCATCAATGAGCAGATAGGAACTCGCCGCTACCTTCGGTGGTGGCGGG
>JAPUFN010000391.1 GCA_027293665.1 Gammaproteobacteria bacterium
TTTATCGGCGAGCGGGTGTTTGCCCGCGAGATGAAAGATCACGTGCTGCGCGAAGCGCTGGCTGTGGTATTCGCCGGTGGGATCGAAGAAGCCGGCACGACCGGGATGGCCACCTACCGACAAATGATGACGGCGTTCATGCGCGAATACATGGGCAGCTGTGAATGGTTGGGTGTGCGGCGTAATCCAGAAACGATGCCGCGCATTCTCGTGCAGTATCTGCCAACGGATGAGGAAGCGTAGACCATGGCGAAAGCGCAGCCGAAGCTCGACTGGTTGAACGCGGCGGTTAAGCAGCTCAATGCGGACCCAGACTATCGAAAACTGGGTTCCACGGACTTAACACTCGGCCTGGCTGTCGGTGAGGAGTGTCGGCTTGTGGTGTTTGAAGCCTTTGCAGTCTCCGCCGTGCTTGAAATTGACGATACGGATCTGCGAGATGCCGACATCGTAATTCGCATGTCGGCAAAGGACTGGAATGCGTATCTACGTAATCGTAAGAAGGGCAATCGTCAGAAAGGCCGCGCGCCTACTCTGCTCGCGCTGGATGTCGATAAAGCAATCGTCACCGGCGCCGATCCGTTGAAGCGAAATAAACTGGTGCGTTACAACCTGTCGATTCAGGCGTTTCTAGACGCCGGTGCAGCGCTGGCTGCCTGAGCTGCCCAGAGCAATGCCTGTTTACGAGTATCGTTGTCGTCAATGTCGTGTTGACTCATCGGTAGTTTCGCGCGTCACCGACTACCTCCCGGAACAGGTGTGTGAACACTGCGGTGGCGTGGCTGAACGAATAATATCGACGCCGTTTGTACGCTTGTCTAAGGCAAGTAAGCTTGAAAAGCTCGATCCAAAATACGACAAACTCGTGGATCGGGCCATGCGATCGACCCCGCTGGCAGATCCCGACCGGTTGTTGAAGAAGATGAAGCCCTTCGATAAACCCCCCGGCTGACAGTGTCTCGAATGGCTGACTGCGGCTTCAGATCACAGTCGCAGCGTCGAGGTAAGGCGCATCGCCTGCTACCGTCGTGCGATGCATGACCCGCCGGTGGCCGTCGTAGCCGCCCTGAGCGCAATGCTGGACACACCGGTTGTCCCACATGATAAGCATATCGCTCGCCCAGCGATGCCGGTAAATGAACCGGTCTTCGATAGAATGTGCAAACAACCGTTTCAGCCGCGAGCGACTTTGCGCATCGTCCATGTCTTTGATGGCGATGGTGTACACGGAGTTGACCCACAGCGCACGGCGGCCGGTTTCCGGGTGGCTGCGGATGAGTGGATGTTCCTGGATGTCGTGGGCTTTTTCGCTCGGCAGAATCGTCATGCTGCGTTCGCTGCCGCCGCTGGCAAAAAATCCCTGCGGGCTGTAGGGACGCCGCGCGCTGTGCAGGGCAACGTAAGATTCGAGTTCCGTGCGTTCGTCTTCCTCCAGCGCATCGTACGCTGCGTAACCATCGGCATACCAGGTCTCGCCACCCACCGGAGGCGTGATCTTGGAATGCAGTATTGTTGCTGCCGGTGGTGAATTCTGAAACGACCAGTCAGAGTGCCAGGATGCACCAAATGGCGATATTTTTTCGTCGGGCTCGCGGCGCACTTCGATGATGTGATCATGGTCGTCCATCACCTGAACGTAAGGTTCGATTCCGAACGTGCCGAATGCCCGGGTAAAAGCTGCCAGCTGAGGATGATCCAGTGGCTGGTCGGGAAAATAGATCACCTGATGGCGTAACCACAGCGCTCTGATTTCGTCTGTCACCTCTGCCTCGAGGGGTTTGCTGAGATCGACGCCGGTTATAGCTGCGCCGAAGTCACGGGCGTGGGGTGATACCGTCAGATTCATTCCCAGAACGCCTGCAGCATGACAAAGGATGCGATCGCCACTGTGGCGCCAATGATGATTATCAGCATGAAAGTTCCGGTATCGCTGCTATCCTCTGCCTCGCTATCAGACCGGGTCCGATTGCGTATCAGCAGATACACAACGACTGCCACGATTGCGGCCGGAATAAGAAATTGAACAAGGTAGCGCATGGCAATACCTAGTGTGAGTGGAGATTTGCCTTCAGCCCGAGAGCATACCGAGGGTGTTTGGGCTCAGGCAACAGGCACAGGTTCGTGAGCTGGCTGAGCGAACACTGGCTGGCCGCCGTTCTCCTCGTCGTCTACACGCTGGTGCTGCTCTACCACGCCCAGGTGGGTCGCCGCGAAAGCCACAACATGCGCGACTATTACGTCGGCGGGCGTAACCTTGGCGGCGTCGTCGTGGGAATCTCGTTTTTTGCGACATTTGCCAGCACCAACAGCTATATCGGCCACGCGGGCAAGGGCTATGAGTATGGCCTGCCCTGGATGACGCTTGCGGTGCTGATTGTTATTTTCACTTATGTTTCCTGGGCCGTCGTCGCGCCAAGGCTGCGGCGGTTCACCCGTCATTGGGACGCATTGACGCTGCCGGACTATCTGGCGGCGCGTTTTGGTTCAGACCATAAGGCGTTGCGCATTCTCGCAGCGGTTGTGATCCTCTTTTCCAGCCTGCTTTATCTGGTTGCCATATTCAAAGGTGCGGGTAACCTTTTCGAGCGCTTCCTGCAGATTCCCTACACCGCTGCAGTGGGAGTAACGCTCGTCATCGTGATGCTGTACACGTCCATTGGCGGTTTTGTCTCCGTTGTGCGCACAGATGTGGTGCAGGGAATTCTCATGATTTTTGGATCGGTGACGATATTCGCCTTCGTATACAGCGCCGCGGGCGGTATGGCTGCATTGCAGGAGATGGCGCAACGGCCTCAGACAGAGCATCTGTTTACCCTGAACGCAGCACTCCCCTTCATCGTGTTGCTGGGAATAGCACTCAGCGGGTCATTGAAATTACTCGTCGATCCCAGACAGGTATCGAGATTCTATGCGCTGAAGGATGACCACAGTGTGAAGGTGGGGATCTGGGTGGCCGTCATCGGTATTGCGGTGATTCAATTTTCGCTGTTTCCGGTAGGCGTGCTGGCCCGTGTTTTGCTGGACGGCGTGACCGACACCGATCTCGTCGTCCCGATGTTGATCAGTGATCAGGCCATATTCCCGCTGTGGGTGGCCGACTGCCTCATCATCGCTATGGTCGCAGCGGCGATGTCATCAATGGACAGTGTTTTGCTTGTGGCGGCTTCGGTTTTATACAAAGACATTGTCGAGACGTTCCATCCGACGGCACATCCTCTTACCTGGACCCGTATCGGCGTCATTGGTGTTGCTGTAGTCGCCGCGTTCGTCGCACTCGACCCGCCGGGCGACATCGTAGAGATCACGATCTTTTCAGGCAGTCTCTATGCAGCGTGCTTTCTACCCGCCATCCTCTTCGGCTTGCACTGGCAAAGAGGTTCAGCGATCGGAGTTGTCACCTCGATGGTGCTCGGGGTGGTTACACTCGTGAGCTGGATGCTGTTTGGACCGGGCGACGTCGTGCACGAAGTGTTCCCTGCGCTGACGGTCTCCTGTCTTGCCTATGCCATTATTGCCCGCATGACGCCATCGGCTATTCAACGATGGCCTGATGAACGAGCACCTGGAAGTCCTGGCGGATATTGATATGCCGATAGGGCCGCACCTGGGTCATGAGCACCGCGACGATTTCCTCGGCCGGATCCACCCAGGAAATTGTGCAGTAAGCGCCTCCCCAGTAAGCCGCACCTTCCGATAGTGGCGTCGCCGCCTCGCCACGGTCGACGACCACGCCGTAACCGAGACCAAATCCCATGCCCGGACCTGGCAGCCACAACGGCAGATCGCCAGTGTGGTTGTCCATCATCAGCCGCACGGTAGCCGGTGCCAGTAGACGCACACCGTCGAGCTTGCCGCCGTTGAGCATCATCTGCTGAAATCGCAGGTAATCGTCTACTGTTGAAACCATGCCTCCGGCGCCGCGGAACAGAACCTGCGGTCCGCTGAT
>JAPUFN010000392.1 GCA_027293665.1 Gammaproteobacteria bacterium
CCACCGAAGCGGATGGCCTTCGAGTGACCCTCGACGAGAATGACGGCCGAAGCTGCTGGTCCGCGTTGTTCGATCGCAGGAATCGGCAGGCCCAGGACGGCTCGTGCGTGCAGCGCAAATTCAGAGAGATCCTGGCTGATCATAGTCACCATACCGGTATCGTGCGGGCGCGGGCTGACTTCACTGAAGAAGACGGCGTCATCTTTGACAAAGAACTCGACGCCAAATAGACCCAAGCCACCAAGCGCATCCGTGACCTGTGTTGCGATCGCCTGCGCTTCTTCCAGCGCCGCAGAAGTCATCGGTTGTGGCTGCCAGGATTCCTGGTAGTCGCCACCTTCCTGTCGATGGCCGATTGGCAGACAGAAATCCGTGCCGCCGACGTGGCGGATGGTCAACAACGTGATCTCATAATCGAATTCAACGAACCCTTCCACGATCACTTTGCCGGCCTCGCCTCTCGCGCCGGCCTGGGCATACTCCCACGCCGCAGCCACCTCCTTTTCTTCGCGCACAAGCGACTGGCCTTTGCCGGACGAGCTCATGACCGGCTTGACCACGCACGGCCAGCCAATTTCAGCAATCGCCGTCTCGTAAGCTTCCCTGCCAGACGCAAAGAGATAGGGAGATGTCTTCACGCCGAGCGTTTCCGCGGCCAGGCGGCGAATCCCCTCGCGGTCCATCGTCAACCGGGTTGCCCGCGCTGTGGGTATCACCCGCAATCCATCTGCCTCCAGCTTCAGCAAGCGCTCAGTGGCAATGGCTTCAATTTCCGGTATGACCATAGCGGGCTGCTCTTTGCGGATAACCGCCTCGAGTGCATCGCCATCGAGCATGTTGACGACGTGGCTGCGGTGTGCGACCTGCATAGCCGGAGCGTTCGCATAGCGGTCCACCGCTATGACTTCCACACCATAACGCTGCAACTCGATCACGACCTCTTTACCAAGTTCACCCGACCCGAGCAACATTACCTTTGTCGCATTGCGCGCCAGCGGCGTGCCGATTTCGATATCAGTCATGTGGTGTATCCATTGTTTCCTGTACTCGAAAACCCCGCCGGAACCGTTGTGCATTCTCGGCGTAGTCAACTGCGCTCTGCGTCAATCCTGCGATTTCCTCGGCACTCAACTCCCGAATTACCTTCCCAGGTGCCCCCATTACAAGGGAGTTGTCAGGAATTTCCTTGCCCTCGGTTATCAGGGCGTTCGCGCCGATCAGACAGTTACGGCCAATTTTTGCACCATTGAGCACCACAGCATTGATGCCGATCAGACTGTTGTCGCTGATTTCACAGCCATGCAGCATCGCTTTATGCCCGACAGTCACGAAATTACCCAGCACGAGTGGAAACCCAGGATCTGTATGCAACACCACACCGTCTTGCACGTTCGAATTTTCGCCCACGATTATCGGTTCCCGATCACCGCGCAAAACAGCATTGAACCAGACGCTCGCTCCGGCCTTCAACAGAACCGAGCCCATCACCATTGCGCTCTCAGCAACATAAAAGTCATCACTTTCGGCCTGCACGCGCCGATCCTCCAATTGATACAGCACCACGTCTCCCGTTGTATTTCTTAAAGATTCAGAGTCGTTCACAATTTCGTTACATGCAACCGACGATTGTTCGGCATAGTAGCGTGCGGGGATCAAGTAAAAAACACCAAGCGAGTGGGTCTCAAATGACTACCCGACTACCAGCCTTCGAAGTACTGGTGGATATGGCTCGCAACGATCCGAATGGACTCGAGACGTTGCGTCGATCGATGACAGAAGCCGTCATCGCCGCGGCAAGCAGCGATTCCACCAAACGCAGACTCAAGGGATTGCAGTTCAGAGTAGATCTCGAGCGGCAGCGTGCGCGGACGCCGCTCGCCGCGGCAATTCGCATTTCAGAGATGATGTGTCGCTCGCTGGCTGACCTGCATGCTTCGATGGTAGCGCCATTAGAAGAAATTGAGATCAAAGAACTGCCGCAGGATCCGGATCACTCCAATATCATCCCATTTCCAATTGATCGCTGACCGGCATCGGCCAACCCGGGATGGAGCCGCTTCTTCCAGGGCAAAGTCGCCCCCCGGCGTCATCTCACGCGTAAAAGCGTTCGAATTTCGGTTATCCTAGCTGATCCGAAAGGGGAAATGAGACCACCGAATCAACATGAACTACTGCAGCAATTGCGGTAAGAGCGTCGTCTACAAAATTCCCGCGGGTGACAATCGCGAGCGCTACCTCTGCGAATACTGCAACACCATCCACTATCAGAACCCGCGAATCGTGACCGGCTGCCTGCCAATCTGGCAGGACCATGTGTTGTTGTGTAAAAGGGCAATTGCACCAAGAGCTGGCCGCTGGACCCTGCCCGCCGGTTTTCTCGAGAACGGTGAAACCGCTCAGGCTGGAGCGATACGCGAAACCCGGGAGGAAGCTTGTGCCGACGTGACCGTGTCCAATCTCTACACCGTGTTCAGCCTGCCGCACATTTCCCAGATATACCTGTTTTTTCTTGCAGAACTACGCGACGGAAAATTTGCCGCGGGAGAAGAAACGCTCGAAGCCGCCCTGTTTGATGAGGCGAATGTGCCGTGGGACGCGCTGGCCTTTCCGGTGGTCGAAGAGACTCTGCAACACTACTTCGAAGACAGGCCGACGAACCGTTTCCCGGTTCACACTCGTGACATCATCGTCCACAGAAAGGAACCGTTGCGCTGACTCCTGCAAGCAGTCCTGCAAAAACAGTCCTACAGCTCCAGTCCTACAACACCCGGCGTGCATTTCTAAACAAGCGCAACCACGGGCCCGCATCCACCCAGTTCTCATCACGCCACGCATTCTGGTAGGCGCGGTAGACCCGTTCGGGATGCGGCATCATGGCCAGCACGCGTCCGTCAGCCGCAACAAGGCCCGCCAAGCCACGATCGGCGCCGTTCGGATTGGCCGGGTAGCGCTCCGTGACTTCGTGATGATTGTCCACGTATTGCAGACAGACCTGGTCAACATTTCTATTCCAGAAAACATCTTGCGATTCGCCTGTCGGAAATTCCGCTCGTCCTTCGCCATGCGCCACCGCGACTGGAATGACACTACCAGCCATGTCAGCGAGCAGCGGTGAAGAGCTCTCATTGACCTTGACCAGAACCGTGCGACCCTCGAATTGCTCCGAGCGGTTGCGCACGAAACGAGGCCAGTTTTGCGCGCCTGGGATCAGCTCTTTGAGCTGCGCCATCATCTGACATCCATTACAGACACCCAGCGCCAGTCGATCGGCGGCAAAGAACGACTGGAAAGACTCCCTCACCAGCTCGTGGAACAGGATGCTCTTCGCCCAGCCACCGCCAGCACCGAGCACATCACCATACGAAAAACCACCACAAGCCACGAGCATCGGAAAGTCCATCAGCGACACGCGGCCAAGGATGATGTCGTTCATATGCACGTCGACCGGTGTGAATCCTGCGCGCTCAAACGCCGCCGCCATCTCGATCTGGCCGTTGACCCCCTGCTCACGCAAGACCGCGATGCGCGGCCGGTCTGCATGAATGGAAAACTCTGCCGTAATGTCGTGATCACAGTCGTAGCTGAGCACACTATGAAATCCAGGATCATCCTCTGCGACGATGGCAAACTCTTCGTCTGCACAAATCGGATTGTCACGCAAACGCTGCATTCGATAACTGGTTTCTGCCCACAGGGTCTGCAGTTGCGCGCGCTGTGCACAGTACACGCTCGTGCCTGCCTGACGAATGTCGATGAGCTCATCGTCGCGGATGCGCGCAATCTCGGACCACGGCAAACCCCCCAGCAGTCGTTCAACGTGTGTCACATCCTCATCACGTATCTGGATGACCGCGCCAAGCTCTTCGGTAAACAGTTGTGCCAGCACATCACCGTCCTGCAACTCGATGTCTAGCCCCACTCGCGCAGCAAACGCCATCTCCAGCAACGTGACAAGAAGCCCCCCATCCGAGCGGTCGTGATAGGCG
>JAPUFN010000393.1 GCA_027293665.1 Gammaproteobacteria bacterium
AGCTCACGGCCAACATGGATCAACACGACCCCAAGCGTGATCGGAATACCGCGCCTGTTCTGCAGGACGAGGTCCATTCGACTGTTATCGAGAGCTGCGTAGTCATCCGCGCTACCGCCGAAACCGACTTGCTTCAGATAGTTCCATGGTTCGATGCCGGCAATACAACCCGCTACCAGGTTTTTCATCTGCAGACTCAACGCCGCAAGATCCACGCTCGCATCCAGTGCCTGGGTCACCAGACATGCCGCCTGCAATTCATCACCCGTATCATCGCGCGAAAAACTGGCGAACTTTTCGCTCAGACCTGCGAGCATGCTAGTGCTCCCTGGTTTTCGAAAAACGAATTTCCGGCCAGCGTTCCTCAGCCAGCGTCAGGTTTGCCCGCGACGGGGCGAGGTAGGTCAGATAGCCGCCACCGTCAACGGCCAGTTGTTCACGCTGCTTGTTGGTGAACTCCTCGAGCATTTTCGGATCATCGCAGGTAATCCAGCGCGCCGAATACAGTCCTGCATCTTCGTAGATACAGTCCGCTCGATATTCGTCTTTCAACCGGTAGGCAACCAGATCGAACTGCAACACGCCCACGGCGCCCACGATGAGATCATTGCGCAACAGCGGCTTGAATATCTGACTGGCACCTTCTTCAGCTAATTGATCAAGTCCTTTCTCTAACTGCTTGGATTTTAAGGGATCTTTCACACGAACACGTCGGAACAACTCGGGCGCGAAATTCGGAATACCTTTGAATTTCAACACTTCGCCTTCGCTGAATCCATCGCCAATCTGAATCGTCCCGTGATTGTGCAGTCCGATAATGTCACCGGGAAACGCTTCTTTCGAACGGATTCTATCACCAGCCATGAAGGTTACGGCGTCGCTTACCTTGACCTTCTTACCCAACCGCACATGATGCATGCGCATGGCATGTGCATAGCGTCCCGAGCAGACTCGTAAGAACGCAATCCGGTCACGATGCTTAGGATCCATGTTCGCCTGAATTTTGAAGACGAAGCCGCTGAACGTCTCCTCCTTTGGATCGACCATTCTGACATCGGTCTCGCGCGGCTGCGGTGGCGGCGCGCAGGCAACGAAACCATCGAGCATCTGCTGCACGCCGAAGTTGCCAAGTGCCGTGCCACAGTACACGGGGGTCAACACGGCGTTGAGAAAATCCTCCTGATTGAAGGTGTGGCTTGCACCGCGAACGAGTTCTATCTCCTCGACATATTCAGCATAGTCCTCGCCAAGATAGTCTCGCGCCTGCGAGCTATCGATTCCGGCAATTTCCGGATATTGATGTATATGGTGACCGTGGCCCGGCTCAAAGCAGATGAGGCGATCCGCGTAGAGGTCGTAGATTCCTTTGAATCGCCGTCCCATACCGATCGGCCAGGTCATTGGTGCGCACTGGATCTGCAGTATGTCCTCTATCTCATCGAGGACTTCTATGGGGTCCCTGATTTCCCGATCGAGTTTATTGATGAAGGTGAGGATCGGCGTGTCCCGCAGACGGCAGACTTCCATCAGCTTGATGGTGCGCGATTCGACGCCTCTGGCGCCATCAACCACCATCAATGCCGAATCCACCGCCGTCAGAGTGCGATAAGTGTCCTCTGAGAAGTCTTCATGGCCGGGCGTATCGAGGAGATTGACCACAGCGTCGCGATACGGGAACTGCATGACGGATGTAGTGACCGATATGCCACGTTCCTGCTCCATGGCCATACAGTCCGACGTGGCATGCCGATCAGACTTTCGCGCTTTGACGGTACCGGCGAGTTTTATCGCATCACCAAACAACAGGAGCTTCTCCGTAATTGTGGTTTTTCCCGCGTCGGGGTGCGAAATTATGGCGAACGTCCGCCTGGAATCCGCTTGTTGTGCTATCTGCGCGCGGTCTACGGACATGGGGTACTCTCAAAAAGTCGCGGATTATAACTGGCAGGCGTATGCCAGGGTGAGTGCTTTGTGATCTTCAGATCTCAGGGTTATGGAAATAGGCGTCCAGGTCCAACACGAGTACCCGGGCATCTTCGTGCCCGAGATGGGAAGGATAGTAGTCCCGACGCACACCAACCTCTGTAAATCCCAGAGAATCGTAAAGTTGCATGGCGACTACATTCGATGGCCGCACTTCCAGGAACAATGCATCAGCGCCGCTGGCGCGGGCCCGAGCCAGCATCTGCAGCACCAGTTCCCGACCATAACCCTTGCCCTGAAGACTACGCTGCACGCAAACATTCAGCAGATGGCTTTCCCCGGCGCCTGTCGTGAGCACGGCGTGGCCGATGATGTCGCCCTTGATACAGCCCACCCAGCATTCGTTGCCCACCTTGAGACACTCACTGAACAGTCCACGGCTCCAGGGAAAGGCATAGGCGTGCAACTCATTTGCCACCACCCGATCCAGATCAGTTTCCACCATAGGCCGCAGTTCAATCAGATCGCGTGTGTCTGCAGTTCCAGCCATAAGTTCCGTTTCAGTTCCCAATTGCCGGAAAGTTCAGCAACAGGAGGCAACAAAACCAGAGATTCCGGCAGTGCCATCCCGCCCAGGCGGTCGGCAACCGATTGACTCAAAACGACGAGTTTCATCCCGCTACCTTGCGACAGCTGCTTGTCGGTGAAAGCGCGCAGCCCTTTCGCAGCTTCTTCCCGGGTGGAGCTGAGCCCAGCGGGCGGCCAGCTGAAGACAGTTTCCTGCACATCTTCTGCAATGCCGTGCGTCGCGCTGCGCCAGTCGCCGCGAGCGCCTGCAAGCAGGTCCCGGCCAAACCGGCCAATCTCCCGCGCGTCCGCGGCTTGCAACATGACCATCACGCCACCCTGCGCAAAACAGAAGATGCTGAAGGGCTCGATCAGCCGGTCTTCATCGGCAGAGTCGAGTGCGCCG
>JAPUFN010000394.1 GCA_027293665.1 Gammaproteobacteria bacterium
ACTTACGTCGTCATCGAGAGCTGTATCAAGTGCAAATACACCGATTGCGTTGAAGTCTGTCCGGTGGATTGTTTCTATGAAGGACCGAACATGCTCGTCATTCATCCCGACGAGTGCATTGACTGTGCGCTGTGCGTTCCAGAGTGTCCAGTAGACGCCATTGTCCCGGATGACGAGGTACCCGAAGACCAACTTCCTTTCATCGAATTGAACACTGAGCTGGCCGAAGTCTGGCCAAACATCACGGAGCTGAAGGATCCGCCCGCTGACGCGGAAGAGTGGAAAACAAAGTCCAACAAGGCGCATCTCCTCGAGCGCTGAGCCTGTTTTTTTCTCTATAGCTGGTCGCTCACGCGTAGCGCAGACGCCGCAGTAGTGGGACTGTAGCTGTAACCTGCGCTCCTGCCAGCACAGGTTACAATCGGAATCCCGATCGACCCTGACGGAGTAACCTTCGTGAGCATTGAGCCTGCAGCGCCCCAGCCGGAAGTTGGTGCAGCGAAACAGTCACCGGATGCCTCGTTTGAGCGTCTGAGTCCTAATGTCCGCATCGTCTGGCTCGCAAGTCGCACGGTCTTCTGGTTGGTTGTGATCACCGGACTCGTGATCGCCCGTGAGATTGGAATAATCGACGCACAGTGGTGGCAGACCTGGGTGTTCAGTCCGTCGCCCGTCTGGTTGATTCCTCCCGCCCACATCGCTCTCAGATTACTTTCCTACGCAGGCTGGGGTTATCAGCTACGCCAGTACGATCTGCTGGTACGGCGTGGCGTCGTCACTCGCGAAACCATCGCCATTCCGCTTGCGCGGATACAGCAGGTCGGCACGTCCAGCAGCCTGTTCGAACGACTACTGGGTCTGACGACTCTGTCGGTGCGCACTGCCGGCACGCGCACGGCTCGTACACGAATTCCAGGGTTACCGAGCGAGCGGGCATCGGTGTTGCGTGATGCGTTGAGCCAGAAGGGGCATGAGCTTGCCGAGTGAAGGGGAGGGCAAGTCGTCGACCGGGTGGCATCACCTGCATCCCGCCATGCTCTGGTTCGAAGCGGGACGCATATTGCGTCGCATGCTCGTGCCGTTGCTCATCGGCGGCTTTGCCGTGTCGAGCCGCGAGGGCGGCTTTCGCACCTTCATTATCGTGTCCGCCATCATTTCCGCGTTCGGTTTTGTATCCAGTTACCTGAGTTTTCGCTACCAGCTCACGGCTGACGGCATTGAATTGCGGGAGGGCATTTTCACTCGACGCAAGCGCCACATCGCTCTTGCGCGCATCAGCCATATCAGCACGCATCAGAGTGCACTCGCGCGGCTCATCGGTGTGGTGCGGCTGGACATCGCAACCGAAGGAGGTAGCGAGCAGGAGGCTTCCTTTACGGCGCTTTCTCTCAGCGCCGCAGAGAAGATCCGTCAGCATGTCGGGGACGTCGGTTCGGTCCGCGAAGAAGAGCGCACCCTCTATGCGGCATCCTTGCGCGATCGGGTGCTTGCGGGTGCAACAACCCTGCAGATTGGCGGCGCGGCGGCGATGGGTTTTCTGGTGTGGCGCTACGTTCGCCGCCTGAAACCAGATGAGAGCCTCGAACCGGGAGCGCCTCCGACATTCTTCAGCGGTGCGACTGCCTACGTCGACGAGTTGTTCGCCGCTATCTCGGCGTCACCGGCGTTGATAGTCCTCAGTATCATTGTATTCCTGCTAGGGATCTGGGCACTCAGCATCGTTGTCTCCATCGTGCGCTGGCAGGGTTTCCGGATCATCGAACACGGCGCTGAACTGCATCGGCAAAGTGGCGTTTTCTCCCGCAGTCGTACCGTCATTGCGCGGGATCGCATCCAGGCCGTTGAGGTTCACGCGAGCCTTGTGCGCAATCTTCTGGGATACGCACAGATCGCCATCGTGACTGCCGGGTCGGGCGGTCGTGAGCGCGCTCGCTCACGCATCTTCATTCCGCTCACGTCGCTCGACCGCGCGAGTGACTATCTGCTGGCATTATGGCCGGACGTTCGCGAAGACGTCGATTGGCAGCCGGTTCATGCCTACTACCGACGCCAGCACATCAACCGCGGGCTGCTCCTGCTCCTGCCTTTGACGATCGTCGCGTACATAAACGTTGTCCCGCTCTATGCGGCGATGCTTGTTCCGATGTCGCTAATAGCGCTGGGACTGGCGTGGCTGATCTGGCGCACGGCAGCGCCGAGCTTTGCGGCGACCGGGTTCGCATTGAGCGATGGCTATCTGCATGTGCGAAGAGGTGCAGTCAGCCCGCGACGCTGGCTTGTGGCGACCTCGAGCATTCAGGCGGTCATTCTGCAGCAGAGTCTCATGCAGAGGCGCCATGGCGTGATGAACGTGGTGATCGACGTGAACGGGCTCGCCAACAATCAGCGTATAGCGATACCGAATCTGCCGCGCGCTCAAGCTGAAAAGATGCAGATGGAGCTCACGCCACGTGGCTTGCCGGTTTTGTCCTGAAGTCTAATCAGTCAATTGCAGTCGAACAGGAACACCGTCGCACTCGTCCACCCCGGGGGCGCCCAACAGCTCGAGTATCTGATCGCCCATGCCGTATTTTTCGCGCCGCAATTGATGATAAAGATCGTGGGATTCCCGATCAGCGGTGCCAGCATAGTGGGTGTCGCGTCCCGCTCTGGACAGAACGACATTGGGCGATTCAGATAGTTGAGTGATCCAGAAAGAACCGGCTTCCCCATGCTCGATCCAGGATAAGCCGCTTTGATCGACAATCCAGACTCGAACCTGGCTCACCTCACCGTTCGATTCGGCTCTGGCCAGCGTCACCACCTCGCCAGCCAGTTCGGAGGCTCCGTAGATAGTTCCGATCAAGAGCACTGGGATGCCCAGAACAATTCCAAGCAGCCAATACAATATTTTCATAACCTGCGTCCCCTGATTTTCCGCACGATTTCATGTGCACAATTGCGCCCCGGTAAACCGCTCACGCCACCACCTGGATGGGCACCTGAACCACACAGGTAAAGGCCCCGCACCGGCATATGGTAGTCTGCGAGATCAGCCATCCGGACGTAAAGCCTCTGCGCTGAGATCGAGACTGGCGCGCAGCTTGCTGACCAGTTCATCAATTTCGGTTTCACTGATGATCAGCGGTGGTGACAGAATCATGGTGTCTCCGACCGCGCGCGAGATAAGACCGTTAGCCACACAGAAATTTCGACAGGTTGTACCAGCCTCATCGTCCTTGTGGAAGCGTGCGTTCGTTTGTTTATCTGCTACGATTTCAACGGCACCAAGAAAACCCACGCCGCGGACTTCGCCCACGAGCGAATGATCGCTCAACGTTGCGATCGCCTCCTGAAAATAGGTAGCGCGGTTTTGCCCATCTGTGCCAACCAGTTCCAGGCGTATCATTTCGCGGACGTTGGCAAGTGCTACGGCTGCGGCGACGGGATGTCCGGAGTACGTGTAGCCGTGGGCCATTTCCTGTTCGGATTTTGCGATCACAGGACCGATGTCGCCGCCCAGTATCGTTGCCGAAATCGGTTGGTAGCCAGAGGAGAGCCCTTTCGCGACCGTCATGATGTCCGGCTTGAAGTCGTAGGTCTGACAGCCAAACCAGGCGCCGGTACGGCCGAAGCCGCAGATCACTTCATCGGCCCACAGCAGGACATCATACTTTCTGCAAACGACCTCAATCGCTGGCCAGTAGCCGGGCGGTGGCGTTCGCATGCCCCCGGCACCCATCACCGGTTCGCCGCAGAACGCGGCAACGTTGTCCGCACCGAGTTCGAGTATTTTGTCTTCAAGCGCGCTCACGCAGACATCGGTAAAAGCTTCAGGCGTTAGCTCCGCGCCGTTACCAAAGTAGTAGGGGCAGGGACCGATGTGGTGAAAACCGGGCAACGGAAGGTCGAACTGGGGATGCATGGTTTTCAGTCCAGCCATGGAAGCCGCTCCCAGCGTGACCCCGTGGTAGGCGTCCTCGCGGGTGATGATTGCCTTTTTGTCGGGTTTGTCGCGCAGGTTCCAGTAGTAACGGATCATCTTGATTGCAGTGTCGTTCGCTTCCGAACCGGAATTTGCAAAGATGATTGAGTCGAGACCGTCCGGGGTGAGGGAGCTGATGAGTTCGGACAACTCGGCGACATAGGGATTGGTGGTCTGAAAGAAGGAGTTGTAGTACGGCAGTGTCTGCAGTGCCTGCGTCCCTGCCTGCACCAGTGCGT
>JAPUFN010000395.1 GCA_027293665.1 Gammaproteobacteria bacterium
GAATATCGACATAGGAGAATCGTTCGCCGCAGGCAATCAGACACTGCACGGTCTGCGCGGAGAAGCCACATTCTGGCGCGCCCGGGGATCCTTTCATGTATAGAAGAATCGGATTACTTTCGATCTGATCCTTTATTGTCTGGACAACTTCTTCGGTCATTGCCGTTTCTCCGCTTTTCGCTGACTATCTGATGCGGCCAAAATTGTAGCGCCTGGAGCGGCAGTTTCCCAGGCGCGGCTTGGAATAGTCTTAGATACTACGCGCATAAAGCCGCTATCTATAGACACCCTATAGACACTATGAGCATAAGGAAGCCAGCGTGGCCGAGGGATACACCGCAAATTTCGACGAGATTATAGACCGCAGAAACACCAGCAGCGCCAAATGGGAGAAGTACGCAGGTCAGGACATACTACCGTTCTGGGTCGCCGACATGGACTTCGCCGCACCGGATTTCATCCTCGATGCCATCCGCGAACGTCTGAATCACGAAATCCTAGGCTATACCCGGCCACCCGCGTCACTCGACATCGCGTTCCAGAGTTGGATGCAGCGCAATTACCAGTGGACCATTCCGGAAGAATGGCTCGTCTGGATTCCCGGTGTCGTTCCCGGGTTTAATCTCGCCGCTCGAGCCGTGGCGGAACCCGGGGGCTCAATCATCATCCCGACACCGGTGTACTACCCGTTTCTGCGAGTGCCGGGGCATGTGGAACAGACCTCCCTGAAAGTCCCCCTCGTGCGCGATGAACATCGCTGGTGCATCGACTTCGAAGCCCTGCACAACGCGATCGTTCCCGGCACGCGTCTTTTCATGCTGTGCAATCCGCAGAATCCGACCGGCCGCGTGTACAGTAAAACGGAGTTGATCATGCTGGCGGACTTCTGCATGGAACACGACCTTTACCTGTGCTCCGATGAAATTCACAGCTCAATCCTGCTTGATGAATCCGCGCGACACATACCTATCGCGAGCCTGTCCCCGGAAATCGCCGAAAGATCATTCAGCCTCTACGCGCCGTCAAAGGCCTACAACATCCCCGGCCTGCCCTGTGCGGTTGCCGTCATTCCCGACGCCGAGCTGCGCCATATGTTCACCAACGCGATGAGCGGGTTGGTGCCGGGGGTCAGCCCACTCGCCATGGCGGCAGCACAAGCGGCATTCGAAGACGAAACCAGCTACCTGGCAGATCTGCTCGCGTACCTGCGCGGCAACCACGAAAGACTGCAGGAAGTGGTTGGTGAGCGCATGACCCCGGTTGCTGCAACTTATCTGGCCTGGATCGATTTCAACCGAACGGCGATCGCCAAGCAGGCGGGTCGGCATTTCGAATCGCACGGTCTCGGGCTCTCCGATGGCGCGCCATTCGACGGCTCAGGATTCGTGAGGTTCAATTTTGCCTGCCCGCGCTCACTGCTCGAACAGGGGCTCGAGCGCTATGAGGCTGCAATTGCTCAGCTTGGTTGATCCCCGCAAGCATTGATCTCCTAACAAACCGATAGTACGATTCGCCCTTTTTCGCAGGCGGCATCAGCTGCCTGTTGTCGTTTGTGGAATGGGCGCTTTAGCATGAAATTCCCCTGCAAACAAAAGGCCCGATAACGCAGCCGCACGCTGAAACACGTGCAGGAAAACAGCTCGATGACGAACCTGATGGAAACCTACAAACGCCTGCCCGTTGCCTTCGTGAGCGGCGCAGGCGCCTACCTCGAAGACAGCGAGGGTAATAAATATCTGGACGGACTGACCGGGCTTGCGGTTTGTGGTCTCGGCCACGCCCACCCCAACGTCACACGCGCACTGCGCGAGCAGGCCGGGGCGCTACTGCACACGTCGAATCTGTATCAGATCCCGCTGCAGGAAGAACTTGCCGAGCGCCTGTGCAGGATGTCCGGTATGGATGCCGTGTTCTTCTGTAACTCCGGTGCAGAAGCCAACGAAGCAGCGATCAAGCTTGCACGTCTGCGGGGCCACCACCAGAAAATCAAGAAACCCGCGGTCGTGGTGATGGACGGGAGTTTTCACGGCCGCACCATGGCAACGTTAACCGCCACCGGCAGCCGCAAGGTGCAAGCCGGTTTCGAGCCGCTGCTCTCCGGCTTCGTACGCGCGCCCTACAACGACATCGAAGCCATCGAACTGATCGGCGCCAACAACCCCGATGTGGTGGCGCTTATGGTGGAACCCGTGCTCGGCGAGGGTGGCATCATCATTCCTGATGAAGGCTATCTCGAAGGGTTGCGGCGAATCTGTGATGAGCACAACTGGCTGCTCATTCTCGATGAGGTACAGACCGGAAATGGCCGGACTGGCGCTTTGTTTGCTTATCAACACACCAGCATGCTGCCCGATGTCGTCACCACTGCGAAGGGGTTGGGCAACGGCTTGCCGATCGGTGCCTGTCTGGCTCGTGGCGCGGCTGCACAGTTGTTTCAGCCCGGCAATCATGCCACCACTTTCGGTGGCAACCCGCTTGTGTGCGCTGCTGCAATATCCGTGCTGAAGACGCTGGAAGACGATGAGTTGTTCGAACGGGCGGCAGAACTCGGCGAGCGAATTACGAGCGGCTTGCGTGACCAGTTACGCGGCAACAACACGGTGACGGAGGTTCGTAACAAGGGTCTCATGATTGCCGTCGAACTCAGCAATGCCTGTCCGCAACTGGTGTTGAGCGCCCTGCAGAAAGGACTCCTCCTGAATGTTACTCAGGACAACATTGTCCGCCTGCTGCCACCACTGACACTCACGGATGCCGAAGCCGACGAACTCGTCAGCCTGACCAGTCAGGTCATCAACGACGGTTGAACAATGGGTAACAAATCAAAGCGCGACTTTCTGACTCTGCTCGATTTCTCTGCCGAGGAACTGCAACACATCACGCAGCGCGCAAGCACCCTCAAGTCCGAGCCACTGACCCAGCGCCAGAGACCATTGACAGGCAAAACAGCAGTACTGATAT
>JAPUFN010000396.1 GCA_027293665.1 Gammaproteobacteria bacterium
GAACAGGCTGCAGAAGACTATGTTCGCGACACTATCGATCAACCCCGGGGCTTGTACCGGGTTGCGCTGAGGGATGCTAAAGTTAAGAGCTGGCGAATGCCGCTGGAAGGAGAAGCGCCACAGGGCATATGGCATCATCGATACTATGCCCAGGGATCGAAGTTTGCCGAGTGATGCCTGAAAAAGGCGGCAACAAGGTCAAGCGGTAAACGGTAGCAAAGAGTAACAAGCGGTAAAAGAAAAGGAAGGAAGCATTATGCAATGCCCAAAATGTCCAGGTACTCTGGAAGAGAAAACCTACGGTCGAAAGATTACGGTACACCGGTGCAGCGACTGTGGCGGTTTGTGGTGCAAACCCGACGTCCTTCTGGAAATGAAGAAGGAATGGATGTCCGAAGCCGTGCTGGATTCCGGAGATCCGAAACTGGGTGAAGCGCTCGATCAACTCGATGACATCAAGTGTCCTGAAGATGGGACGCTGATGGAAAAAGTGGCTGATGAGAGGCAGATTCACATCTGGTACGAAAGCTGCCCCACGTGTGATGGCATGTTTTTCGATGCGGGTGAGTTTACGGATCTGAAGTACGATACGCTGATGGATCGCGTGCGCGGCTTCGTTAAAGGGCGACGCCCCGAGGGTTGATACGTCATCGGCTGGTGCCCATGCGGAGCCTGACTTCAATGGTGCCGGTGACTCTCATCGCAGTCCTCGCCTGCGATGTTGCGCATGCGACATCGAATACTTGCGCTAAAACAAACCCTCGAACGATCTTGCCTCGTTGCTGGTCCGGCACTCCCGCAGACACTGCGCAAGCAATGGTATGCCGTTGCTGATCTGCTCTTGAGTCAGGTGGCCGAACGCGAGTCGTAAATAAGGCACGTTGGCATTCTGGTAGTGGAAGACTACTCCGGGCAGGTAGGTCAGGCCGCGTGAAACACACAGTTCGTGGAGTTGTTTGCGATCTACATCCTCCGGCAGGCGGACCCAGATGAACAGCCCACCGACGGGTCGCGACCACACGCAGAGATCCGCCAACTCGTTTTCCAGCCCTTCGAGCACGAGATCCCTTTTTATTTTCAACGCCGCGTTGCCGAATTTGGTATGGCTGGCGATACCATCTTTGTAGAACTCGGCAACAATCGCAGCCGCCAGGGTGTTGCTGCCGGCATCGTTGCGGCGATTCAGTAGACGCTCCAGCATCGGTGGCCGCGCGAGGATGTAGCCCAGCCGCAGGCCTGGTGCGAGAATTTTCGACAATGAGCACAAGTAAATGTGCCGGGGGTCGTCGTCGAGCGCATAGATCGCCGGTTCCTCGGGGCCTTCGTAGTGAACGTCGCCATAACAATTGTCTTCCACGATCGGCAGCTCATAACGACGGGCAATATCGATGAGCCGCAGACGATTTGCTTTTGGCATCACGAACCCAGTCGGATTTTGATAGGTAGTAATGGTGTAGATGAATTTTGGCAGCCGGTTTGCGGCGTTCAACTCCTCGAGCTTTTCTGCAAGCGCATCCAGTTGCATGCCTTCTTCGTCTAAGGGGATGCCGACCATGTCGAGCTTAAGGCTGCGATAGGCTGCAAGCGTGCCCGGATAGCTGAACTCTTCGACAATGACACCGTCGCCAGGTGCGTCTTGCAGCGTTTCGGCTGCCAGCGTCACCGCTTGCATGGAGCCGTTGGTCAGTGCGAGATGATCAGGATCTACCGTGACGCCTTCGCGTCGCGATTCCCGGTCGGCCATTATCTTTCTCAAGCCAGCGTGACCCAGTCCGCCCGGGTAATTGTTGAGGGCATCCGCTTCACGTTCGATGACCTTGACCGCCGCCGCCTGCAGCTCGGCAACGGGGAATGTTTCCGGATTTGAACGACCGCTGCCGAAGTCGTATCTGATGTCAGTCATTAGCGCGTACCTGTTGGTTCGGTTCAGTCGTTTCGTTTTTTTCAATTCTGTTGGTGTTTTTTTCAGGCTGATCTGCGCGAATTGTGCCTCCCGCTAAGGTATCGTATCACGCTGGACGGGGGGCTCAGTGGCGCAGCAGAAAGTTAGAATGGGCATGATCGGCGGCGGCGAAGGGGCTTTCATTGGTCCCGTCCATCGCCTGGCCGCGGAGCTCGATGGTCAAATAGAACTCGTCTGTGGGGCATTTTCGAGCACAGCGGAAAAGTCGCGGAGATCAGGTCAATCGATGTATGGGCTATCAGCCGATCGCTGCTATGACGATTTTCACGAAATGTTCAAAGTCGAATGTGCCCTGCCTGAATCCTCGAGAATGGAATTTGTGGCTGTCACGACGCCGAATCATGTTCATTTCGATGCTGCATGCGCAGCAATCGCTGCCGGATTTCATGTCGTGTGCGACAAACCGCTCACCCACCGACTCACCGACGCGCTCGAACTCGCACGGCTGTCCGCTACGTCAGGGCTGCTCTTTGCGGTGACACACAATTACACCGGTTACCCGATGGTGCGCGAAGCACGGGAGCTGATAGCCACGGGCAAGCTTGGCAGCATCCGGCGGGTGGTGTGCGAATATCTCCAGGGTTGGCTGGCAGGTGCGCAGGAGACTCAGGGCAACAAACAGGCAGACTGGCGTACGGATCCAGAACGGGCCGGTGTCGCGGGCTGTTTCGGCGATATCGGCAGTCACGGCCACAATCTGCTGGAGTACGTCACTGGAATGAAGGTGAGCTCCGTTTGCGCCGATCTATCGAGTTTCGTTGCAGGCCGCCGGCTTGATGATGATGGCAATGTGCTGCTGCGCTTTGCCGAAGGGGCAAAAGGCGTGTTGTTTGCAAGCCAGGTAGCCGTGGGTGAAGAAAATGGCTTGAAGCTGCGCGTGTATGGTGAGCGTGGTGGCCTGGAATGGTCACAAATGGAACCGAACAGCCTCATTGTCCGTTGGCCGGATGGGCCTTATGAGGTGCGGCGTACCGGTACACCGGGCCAATCGGCTGCGGCACAGGCAGCAACCCGGCTACCGGCTGGCCATCCGGAAGGCTACCTGGAAGCGTTCGCGGTGCTGTACCGTGACTTTGCAGCGGCTGTCAGGGATTTTCAGCCAGGACGGTCGGCCACTGCGGATTTCCCGACCATTGCCGATGGTGTGCGAGGTATGCAATTTATCGATAGCGTTGTTCGCAGTTCTGCTGCAGGCGGAAGCTGGACGCAAGTGGCTGGCTGAACATGCAAATGACCATCCATAAGACCAGGATCAGACGCGACATGCGGCTGCTGGCGAGGAGACTATTGTGAAAACTCTGCGCGGACCTGGCGTTTTTCTCGCCCAGTTCATGGATGATGCCGAACCCTACAACTCCATTGAGGCAATGGCGCGGTGGGCTGCGGATCTCGGCTTCCTCGGTATCCAGGTACCCATTGGCAATCCCGCATTCATCGACGTGTCGCTGGCTGCAACGAGCAAAGACTACTGTGATGAGCTCAAAGGCCGCGTGGAGGCCTGTGGCGTGCAGATCACTGAGTTATCGACTCACCTCGAAGGACAACTGGTGGCGGTGCACCCGGCTTACGACAAGCTCTTTGATGCGTTTGCCCCAGCCGAGGTCCACGGTGATCCATCTGCGCGAACCCAATGGGCCTGTGAGCAGGTGAAACTTGCGGCCCGGGCAAGCGCGAACCTTGGTCTGCAGGCGCAGGCGGCATTTTCCGGCGCGCTTCTGTGGCCATTGCTTTATCCCTGGCCGCAACGTCCTGCGGGCCTGGTGGACGTCGGCTTCGCGGAATTGGGCAGGCGCTGGCAACCATTGCTGGATGTTTTCGATGACGCGGGCGTCGACTGCTGTTTCGAACTGCATCCCGGTGAAGATCTGCACGACGGTGTCACTTTCGAGCGGTTTCTGGATTCGGTGGGCGGACATGCGCGAGCGAACATACTTTATGATCCGAGCCACTTCGTGCTGCAACAGCTGGACTATCTATCTTTCATAGACATCTACCATGAGAGAATAAAAATGTTTCATGTCAAAGACGCGGAGTTCCGGCCGAATGGTAGATCCGGCGTCTATGGCGGCTATCAGGATTGGCTGGAGCGTCCCGGCCGTTTCCGTTCTCTTGGCGACGGTCAGATAGACTTCCCGGCGATTTTTTCGAAGCTGGCAGCTTATGACTACGCGGGTTGGGCTGTGCTTGAATGGGAGTGTTGTCTCAAGCATCAGGAAGATGGCGCACGCGAGGGTGCCCGTTTCATCGAAGAACATATCATTCACGTGACCGACAGAGCGTTCGATGACTTCGCGGCCGCTCGCACCGACGATGACGGCAACAGGGAGTTGCTCGGACTGTGAAATTTTCGGAGATTCTGGCGCGTCCAGCAAAAATCCTTGCAACGGACGATCGCGAACGTTATTTCTCAGACGGCTATCTCAGCGTGAGCGGACTGGTCGATGCACAGTGGCTGCAGCGACTGCGCACTGTGACCGACGAGTTCGTGGAGTTGAGCCGTGTTGTTCAGGACAAGGATGCCAGGTTCGATCTGGAAGCAGATCATTCGGCGGCACAACCACGGTTGCGCCGGTTGAATTCCCCGGTCGAGTTGCACGAAACGTACTGGGAGTTCGCAAGTCTTGGGCCCTTCGCCGATATCGCGGAGGACCTGTTGGGTCCGGATTTCAAATTCCACCATTCCAAGCTCAACTTCAAATGG
>JAPUFN010000397.1 GCA_027293665.1 Gammaproteobacteria bacterium
ATTGCTGGTTGCAGGTAGTTTTCGTTCATCACGGTGATGTAATAAAAAACGTTTTCCTTTTCACCGATCATCCGCCGCAGACCATCCTGGATAATCACAGCCAACTCGTAGATGTAGCAGGGGTCGTAGCTGACACAATTAGGAATGGTCGATGCCAGCAGGTGACTGTGTCCGTCCTGGTGTTGCAGACCCTCACCGTTGAGTGTTGTTCGGCCTGCGGTTCCACCGAGAAGAAAACCACGTGCCTGCATGTCACCCGCCATCCAGGCGAGATCGCCAATTCGCTGGAAACCGAACATCGAGTAGAAAATATAGAAGGGAATCAGCGTGAGCTGGTGCGTGCTGTAGGAAGTGGCGGTTGACAGCCAGGCCGAAAACGCTCCCGCCTCGTTGATCCCCTCCTCGAGCACCTGGCCGTCCTTGGATTCCCTGTAAGCGGCAATTTCTCCCGAGTCTTCGGGTTCATAGAGCTGGCCGACGGATGAGTAGATGCCCAGTTGCCGGAACATACCCTCCATGCCGAAGGTGCGCGCTTCATCGGGCACTATGGGTACGACACGCGCGCCAATCTCTTTATCTCGTACCAGCGTCGCCAGAATCCGCACGAATCCCATCGTGGTCGAATTTTCCCGTTTTCCTGAGCCCTTGAGCTGCTGGTCGAATTTGTCGAGGGCTGGAACCTTTAATGACTCCGCCGCAACCATCCGCTTCGGTATCGGACCGCCCAGGCTGTCCCGGCGGTTTTTCAGATACTTCATTTCAGGAGAGTCATCGGCAGGTCGGTAGTACGGAATCTCTTTGAGCTCTTTATCGGAAAGCGGTACATCGAAGCGATCACGAAAATGCTGTAATTCTTCAAAATTGAGTTTTTTCACGGAATGTGTGTCGTTCTCCGCCTCCCCGGCATCACCCATGCCATAGCCTTTGACGGTTTTGGCGAGGATAACCGTCGGCTCACCGCGATGATTGACAGCGGAATGATAGGCGGCGTAGACCTTGTATGGATCATGTCCACCGCGGTTTAACCGCATAATGTCATCATCGGAGAGTTTTTCGACCATTGCGAGCAACTCGGCATGCTTACCGAAGAAATGCTCGCGCGTATACGCGCCTCCTTTAGCTTTGTAGTTCTGATACTCGCCGTCGACTGTTTCGTTCATGCGTCGCAACAGGAGTCCCTCGGTGTCATTTGCAAACAAAGGGTCCCACAGGCGGCCCCACACGACTTTGATGACATTCCAACCAGCACCTCGAAACGCACCCTCGAGTTCCTGAATGATCTTGCCGTTGCCCCGCACGGGACCATCCAGGCGCTGCAGATTGCAGTTCACGACAAATATCAGGTTGTCTAGCTTCTCTCTCCCTGCGAGTGACAAGGCGCCCAACGATTCCGGTTCGTCACACTCGCCATCCCCGAGAAATGCCCAAACCTTACGATCTCCTCGTGGTTCCAATCCGCGACTGTCGAGGTAGTTCATGACGTGGGCCTGATAAATCGCCTGCAGTGGACCCAGTCCCATGGAAACGGTCGGAAACTGCCAGTAATCGTTCATCAGCCAGGGATGCGGATACGACGACAACCCTGTGCCATCCACCTCCCGTCGAAAACCGTCGAGCTGTGCTTCGCTCAGTCTCCCTTCGAGAAAGGAGCGCGCATAGATCCCGGGGGAGGCGTGCCCCTGAAAATAGATCAGGTCTCCGGCATGATCCTCGTCGGGTCCGCGAAAAAAATAATTGAATCCCACATCGTAGAGCGTGGCCGATGAGGCAAACGTTGAAATGTGGCCTCCAAGGTCGCCAGGCCGCCGGTTTGCGCGCACAACCATTGCCAGAGCATTCCAGCGAATGAGTGAACGTATGCGTCGCTCCATGAACAGATCGCCCGGCATGAATGCTTCGCGATTCGATGGAATCGTGTTCCGGTACGGCGTAGTAATCGTGTAGGGCAGGCGGGCGCCCGTTTTTGTCATTCGAGCGGAAAGTCGCTCGAGCAGAAAATTGGCTCTCTCAACGCCTTCGGTTTCAAGAATGTATTCCAGAGCATCGAGCCATTCGCGGGTCTCGGTGGAATCCACGTCCTTCAATTCTCTGGGGTAAGGCATAATGCTTCCTGTTCAGTCGCTGATGATATACAACTCACTCGCTTGCAGTAGCCCCGCCCGCCGCGGGTCAACCAGCCTGCCAGGTCGGCTCAAGCCGGGCGTTCAGCAGCATCGGGCAGCCAGGCCGCGCCTCGCAGTACGGCGGACCAGTTGAAGGCCGGCCCCGGATCGGTTTTGCGTCCTGCCGCCACCTCCAGATGGCCAACGATTGCGTCCGCTGCGAGCCGCGGGTAGTGGGCGAGCACCGCGCGGATCACACTACCGAGTTTTCTGTACTGTGCTTGGGTATAGGGACGTGTGTCAGTGCCCTCGAGCTCGATGCCGATCGAAAAATCATTGCAGCCGGTCCGCCCGCGCCACGCCGACTCACCGGCATGCCAGGCTCGTTGATCAAACGCCACAAATTGAGTACAACGACCACGACGATCGATGAGAAGGTGCGCTGAGACACGATAGTCTGCGAGTGCAAGAAGCTGCGGATGATCGAGCTCATTGCAGAACAGTGCTTCGATTTCGTCGCCACCAAATTCGCCTGGAGGCAACGAGATTCCGTGCACGACGATCAGACTGATATCGTCCACATCCGGGCGTGCATCGAAATTCGGCGAGTCCCGCCGCCTGACGCGCGTTAAACGATGATCTTGATTGATTCGCAAACGAAAAATCTGCTATGCATTACAATTTGAGCAGATTCATGCTCGCATAAATCCAACCCGGCCGACAACACAGCCTTGAGCTGATGTAAGCCTTGAGTTGGTGTAAGCCTTGAGCTGACGTCAGCCATAAGCTTTTCAAGGAGCGGTATAATTATAGAACTCGAGTCAGATGCGATGCAGGATCCCGCCGCCATCAAAATCAGCAAAGACGATATTAAAAACAATGTTGCCGCCGCAATTGCCGAGGATGTTGGTAGCGGGGACATCACCGCCTGCCTCATCGACGCGCAACAGCGGGCTCGAGCAATTGTCATCACACGCGAAGCGGGCGTTTTCTGCGGCCGGCCCTGGGGCGAGGAAACCTGCCGTCAGATCGACCCGGCGATTACGCTCCAGTGGCTTGCTGATGAAGGCAGTCGCGTCGAGCCGAATCAACAACTGCTGACGCTTGAAGGCCCCACGCGAAGTCTGTTGACGGTGGAACGCACTCTGTTGAACTTCCTCCAGTTGCTGAGCGGTACCGCAACCGCCACCAAAAGATATCTGCAGTTGCTGGAAGGTACTGACTGCAAATTGCTTGACACTCGCAAAACTATTCCCGGCCTGCGTGCTGCGCAGAAATATGCCGTCAGGTCAGCAGGTGGCAGCAATCATCGCATGGGCCTTTATGACGCCTTTCTCATCAAAGAAAATCATCTCGACGCCGCCGGTTCCATTGCCAACGCGGTCCGCCAGGCAAAAGCCGTCTCGCCGGAGAAACCGGTTGAGGTAGAAGTCGAAACGCTCGATCAACTCGCTGAGGCAATAGCCGCCGGTGCACAGATCGCACTGATCGACAATTTTAGCCTGCCACTGACGGCCAAGGCCGTCGCGCTGGCCGCCGGAAAAATTAAACTGGAAGCGTCCGGTGGCGTAGACGAGAACACAATCACAGACATCGCACGGGCTGGTGTAGATTATGTTTCGGTTGGCAATCTCACCAAAGAGGTGAAGCCGCTGGATCTGTCGATGCAGCTGCAATCTGAGATCTGACGACGGCTAAAAATCGCATGTAAGGGATCTCCGCAATGAACCGTTTCACCGCATTCCTCACCCATTTCGGCATCAGCCTCATCATATTCGCGATACTGGGTTATCTGATCGTCTTCCAATGGTATCCGGGTTTTTTCTTCGCAACCGATGGTGGGTGGCAGGGCATCCGAATCGTCGCCCTCGTTGATCTGGTGCTTGGGCCAACGCTGACTTTTGCCGTCTTCAAAGTCGGCAAGCGCGGGTTGAAGCTAGACCTTACGATGATTGGCTGCCTGCAGACAGCCTGCCTCGTTGCAGGGACTTACGTCGTGTATGTCGAGCGGCCTATCGCGATGATATTCGCCGATGGCTACTTCCACAGCGTTTCCGCCGGTGACTTTATGACCGATGCCGGCGCCATTCCGGACTTGAGCACCTACGGTGGCGATTATCCGAAGTGGATCAGCGTCGCTCTGCCTGAGGACTACACGAAGCAGTCGGCCATTCGCCAGCACGCACGAAAAAACAACCTTCCAATCAGAATGCTCGACGACTACTACAAGTCATTTGAAACGACCGACGTCGACCTGCAACACGATGCATTTCCCCTTGCCAAGATTCAGTTGGCTGATGAGAAGACTAAAGTGTTGACAAAGTTTCTAAGCGAACATGGCGGCAGCGCGGAAGACTATGCGTTCATCCGCTTCGGCACGCGCTACGAGCTTGCACTACTCGCCATAAATACCGGTGGCAAAATCAGCGGCGTGCTGACGATGCCGGCGCCGACCTGAGCAGCGGTCAAGCTGATCGGAGCGTTCAATCGTCGAACCATGTCCTGCGAATGATCGGTTGCACCGCTTGCACTTCCGCGGTAATCCGCTCGAGTTCTGCCTGATAGGCAACATCCCCCGTTCGCTCGGCCCAACCTGCCAGGTAACCAAGAAAGCGCTGCGCGGCGGGCATGTTGCCATGTGCCAGCCAGGGCAACCAGACGGCCAAGCGGCTGCGCAACACCTCATAAGCCACCTCCTCCCGGCCAGCCAGCCGATAGTGGCTGATAATTGCCTCGTAGCCCGCAACGAATACCGGGTCGAGCTCGACGGTCTGCAGCAGAAGCTGCTCCGGTGCTTCCTGCGCTGTTAACCCGGGCGCAAGTTGCGGCTGATTCATCACGAACGCATACATCTGCAGCGTGACGTTTGTGTTCCAGGGATCTGCCAGCCGGGCTCGCCGATAAGCAGCCAGCGTCCGCTTGAGGAGCAATTCGGACTCCGGTTTCTGGGAGAGCTGATGCCGATACATTGCTGCTTCGACGAACACCGGCAGCCCACGTTGCGCATTGAGTCGTTGCGCGAGTTGTGCATAACTCAACATTCTGTCCGGACTGCTGTTGAAGTGGCTTGCGAAGGGTACGCCCGCCTGCCGCTGAAACACGCCAACTGACAACGTATCCAGCGCAAGGTAAGCCACGCACAGCCAACCCCAGGCCAACAGGCCGATGACCACACTTCGCAGAAACCTCGCCCCGGCTTGGGTAACAGTGTGCAGCGATTGCCAGTCGACAAAGGCGGCATTCAGGCCCACGAGAAACGCCAGCACCGGCGTGAACATGACGAAGTTTACAAGAGCGTGTGCGAGCACTGCACCCAATGCCAGCACGAAACCAAAGTTGGCGTCCGGCAAACCACCTCTCCCGGAGGGCAGCATCTGCAACCCGGCTGCTATGAATCGCCAGAGCGTCGCCCCCGCGAAGATGA
>JAPUFN010000398.1 GCA_027293665.1 Gammaproteobacteria bacterium
AACTTCTGCGACGAACGGGTTTGCTTCCGCTTGCAGAGAAGTCCTACGAGGATCAGTTTTGGCAGTTCTGCTTGTGACGGCGGACGATGGCTTGGTTGCGAGGACACATGATCGCGGCACGTCCACCGTTCCCTCGAAACGTAGCTCACAGGTCACATCGGCTGCCCACAAATCGACCGCAATGAATGCCAGTACTAGAATTAGGTATTTTCCCATTCTTGCTCCCCTTATAAATTACTTCGACATATCTTATTTCGAATATTAGCCAGATTGGGGCGAACCACCTCGGCAGCTACTGCCTTCGCCGCCCGGCCTATTCTCGTGTCACTCTCCCGTTGTTCTAGATAGTTCGTGAGTACTCCTCGTCGAGGTTATCAGCTCAGGATGCCGAGGTCGCGGTTCATGTTATCCACAAGACTGTATGCTGGACATACCCACCCTGAGCCTGCATGACAGAGTAACGAAACAAGCCGACAACCAAGATGTACCTAACTTGAGAGGCGAATCGATTACAAATCGCTTGCGGCCTCAATTTCACCCATTCTTGCGAGGGCATTGAAATGAAGCGACCGATAGCTCTTACGGTAATGATGGTTTGTTCTGCAAGTCCCGCAAGTGCTGTGGAACCCCCTAGTTCATACCTAAGCTCTCCCAGCGCTCTTCCAAACAAACGAAACGTTACCTGGACCCGTCTAGCTTTTCGAAGGAATCATGCCGCCGCCTGACAATTCATTCGGTGTACCCCCACGCCTGAATGAAAGGCTGAAGAGTTGGCATCAGTTTATTGAAGGCGAAGCGGTAGTTGTGCCAGCGTCCGATCGATCGGGAATATAGTGGCTGCATCACCTGGTGATAGCTGGGAGTGGACACCGGCCGCTGCCTGACCCGTTTTGCGTGGTCTCGCATTGCCTCATCCCATTCGAGCCCCAGGAAGTCGAGCAACCGGCGTGTTTCACCCTCGAAGTCGGTGACCAGGTCCTCGTAACGCACCGCTGCGACCTGCAGCGGCAACAGCGCAGCGTAGTGTTGCCACAGGCCCATGACCGATGCGTAAAACTCGGCGGCACCTTCGAGGGTGTGGAGCTGGATCATCGCCTCGTTCGGCTCGAACAATTGCATGAAGCTACTGAGGACCACGTCGCAGGGATGTCGCAGTGACAGGATGAACCGCGCATCGGGAAACAGCCTGAAGATCAGTCCCGCATCGATGGTGTTGAGGGGCATCTTGTCAACCAGCATTCCCTTAGTCTCGCCACCCAGATGCTGTACCGCGCGGGAGAAGTAGGCTGCTCGCAGTTCTTCGACAGTTTCTGGTGCCAGGGATGCCAGCGCCGCAGGATAGCTGCCGGGGAGAGCCGTGATCCGGCCGCGGAGCATCTCCACCGGATCTTTCTCCTCCATGGTTGTCAGCGCCGGATGCGCATCCAGAACCTGCTCCAGCAACGTGGTGCCAGATCGGGGAAAGCCGAGCATGAACACTGGTGACGGCCGGACCGGGTCGGGGGTCGGCGTCCAACCGTCGACCCACTCCTTATCGAAGCGATCCTCGAGCCCCTGGATCAGGCGCTGGCATGCGGTGGTGTCCACTGCCAGAGCGCGAGGTGTCTGCAGGGCCAGGGCATTCGCCCTGGCATAGAGGTCGTACGCCGATGCGAAGTCCCCCAGCCTGTCCTGCAGCGCCGCCTGTTCGAGGCGCACGTGGCTTTCGGGTTCGACGCCGGTGCTACCCAGGTCGAGTCCATCGAGCCGCGCGAGTCCTTCGCGGAAGCGGCCCAGACGCCTCTCGCAGCGGGCCCCGGCGAGTGCCGCGCGCACATTACCGGCGTCGTGGCGCAGCGCGATCTCGGCCACGGCGAGCGCATCGTCCAGCGCGCTCTTGCGCTCCAGCAATTCCGCGAGTGCCGCATGACTTTCCGCGTCGTCGCTTTGGATATCGATTGCAGCGCGGTAAGCCGCCTCGGCTCCTGCGAGGTCGCCGAGCCCGAGCAGCACCCCTCCGATGGCCCTCTGTGCTTTGAGGTAATCGGGGCGGATTTCCACCGCGCGCCTGAATGCCGCGAGCGCCGCCTGCCCCCGGCGCAGGAACTGGAGGACGCGCCCCATGTTGTAGTGAGCTTCCTCATAGTTCTCGCGTGCCTGCACAGCCCGCCCGTAGTTCAACACGGCATCGTCGAAGCGACCGAGGTTCTGCAGCGCGTTGCCCATGTTGTTGAGCGCTTCCGCATCCACCGGATTGCGCTCCAGGGCAGCCGCAAAGGCAACTCGTGCCTCCTCGTTGTGTGCTCGCCCCAGCAGTACCACGCCGAGACTGTTGTGGAATTCCGCGGGTCGCGAATCGAGAGCGATTGCTTTCGAGATCCAGCTTTCGGCACTTTTCGAATCACCCTGGGCAAGACACAACAGTCCCAGCAAGTGCAGCGCGTTGGGATTGTTCGGATCGTCACGCAGGATTTTCTGATAGAGGTCGCGGGCATCAATGAGCGCGCCCTTGCGGTGCAGGCGCACCGCCTTTTCAAGCTGGCGCGCGGGATCCTTGCGCTTACCCCTTGGCGGCCCTCCTTTTCTGGATCGTCGCGTGCTCACGTCAGTCCGGGATCGCCGGGTGACAGGAGACTGAAGTGAACAGGAAACAGGAGCAGTTAACACATAACAGTCGAACGAATGGCACTTGCTGAACTCAGTCTTGTGGTCAACGCTACGTAGTAAGAATAAGAATAAGAATCAGGAAAGTAAACCTATGGCCGACACCAACGCGTTCAATACGACAGTCGCATTTAACGCCAGGCCAATACGCCTTGCTTGCCCTCCTGGAAAGCTGACTGGCTGAACGTGATGATGATGTAGCGCAACGTGCTGGGCAACCCTGTACCGTGCCTTGGCTGTGTAAAGTTCGCAGCAGTAACCTCGAAACTACATGAAGT
>JAPUFN010000399.1 GCA_027293665.1 Gammaproteobacteria bacterium
GTATCGCTACCCATGCCGGCGGTTGCGAAGTTGGCAGCGACCGCAGCAGCCGTGCCGCCGCTCGAGCCACCCGGGTTGCGCTGCGTCGCATAAGGGTTACGCGTCGCGCCAAAGCCAGAACCCACTGTCGTGATGCCATAGGCCCATTCGTGCATGTTGGCCTTGCCGATGATGATGGCGCCCGCAGCGCGCAGTCGTGAGACCTGCAACGCATCGTTGTCCGGCTGAAAACCCTCGAGCAGAACGGAGCCCGCCGTCGTGGGCATGCCGATCGTCTCGTAGTTGTCTTTGACGATAATGGGAATGCCGTGCAGCGGGCCGCGTGGTCCCTGGTCGGCTCGCTCGCGGTCCAACGCATCAGCAATCTGTTGCGCATCGGGGTTGATCGCGGCCACGGCATTGAGCATCGGTCCCGCACGATCGAAGGTGTCGATGCGCGCCAGGTAGTAATCCAGAAGTTGCCGCGCGCTGAGCCGACCTGCACCCATAGCGATCTGCAGTTCCGGAATACTGGCTTCGAGAATTTCAAATGGCACGTCTGTGGATTCCGCCCGCGCGTAGCTGGCTGGCACCAATGCCAGGAATGTGACAACCAGTATGCAGAAGCAGCGCATGGCTTCGGCGACCCCAGCCCGAAGAATCTCAGCGCTCAGTATACGGGAATCAAGGGTCCCTCATCGGCACAGCCGGCACCACCGAACACTTTCATCGCGGATGCTTCCCCTCGCCACGGAGCCGCTGCAACTCACGTAACTCCAGCAGGATCGGCATCGTCCGCAGATCGGCCTCGTCGAGCCGCGCCCAATCTATACCAGAAGCCCCTGCGGCCTCGGCCGTTAGCCGTTGCACGCCGATACTCCGGCTGGGTGTGCAGATCAGAGACAAGGGCAGATCGAATCCCGCGCACGGAAAATCGCCGACGAGTTGAGCATCATGCACCGTTGTCGCTACGGGCACGGGCGTGTGACCCAATTCAATCAGGATAGCGAATTCCAGGTCGCTGTAGCCAGCACCTTTGCCACAGCGCTTGCCGGTTGTGGTCACGGCCACGCAACCCGTGACGATCGCATCGAGTTGCGGCATCTCAGCCAGCGGCACCGAAGTCGAAAATTGATGCATCGTCTGTCGGCGTGCGGCGCTTGCATATTCAGCGGGTGCAATGTTTGCCGGATCCAGCAGATGAAAGCTGCCCGTGAGGCGCGGCGTCGGAACATAGACCTGGATGCCGCGCTGCAGCGCCAGCTCTCGTACGTGTCGCTGCGGTGAGTCCGGATTGACCTTTATCCGGCGCGCGTCACGCCAGGGGGCATGATCGAATAACCTTTCAGCGGCCTGGCGGGAATCTTTGAAGTTGGGTATGCGATTGTGCGGCGGCAATGGCGCGCGCGCGAGCATCTGTTCTTCGAGGATGTCCCATACCCGGTTGCGGGCCTGTTGTTTGCTCGAAAAATCCATTTCCCGCATCCTACACGGCCCTGTAAGGAGATGGCATGGTCAACGTTCTAACGCAGCGCTATCCAGCGCTCGGCTTTGCCCGATACCGTCGCTACTGGTTCGCATCGTTCGCTTCCGTGGGCGCAACGCAGTTGATCATGCTGGGGCAGGGTTGGCTCATCTTCGAGCTTTCCGGGTCTGCCCTGCAACTCGGCGTGCTCGGTGCAGCCGCTGCGTTGCCAAACATCGCGATGACCCTGCTGGGTGGCGTGATTGCCGATCGTTTCGACAAGCGCATCATCATGATGTGTACCTCGCTGACAACTACGTTGCTGCTTGCGTTGCTGGCCTGGCTTGACTACTCGGGCGTGGTGGCCGTCTGGCATGTATTGAGCATTACCGCGCTCATTTCGCTGGTGTCGGGGCTCGACTGGCCCGCGCGCGTGTCGATCTATCCGCAACTTGTTGCTCGCAGCGCATTCATGAGCGCTGTCGCGCTGAACGCTTTCATCTGGCAATCCACGCGTATGGCGATGCCTGCGCTCGGCGGTCTGATCATCTTTGCAACGTCCGATACCTGGCCTGTGTTCGCTCTGGGAGCCGTCGGCTTCTTTGTCATGTTTGCGGTGATCGCCGGACTCCGGGTGGCTCCGCCGGATGCAGCAGACCAATCACCGCTGGAGCAGCTTCATGAAGGCATCAGGTTTATCTGGACACAGGACTTGTTCAGATGGTTGCTTGGGATTACGTTCATCGGCATGTTTTTCTCTCAGTCATACGTCCAGATCCTGCCGGTGTTCGTCGATCTCCTCGGGTCGGACGAAACTGGCTTCGGGTATCTGCTCTCGGCAGGCGGAGTGGGCTCGGTGGTCGGGACTCTCCTTATCGGAGGCGTCCAGAAGCATCGCAATCTGGGCGGCATCATGCTCGGATGTGCGGCGTTATCGGTTGCCTGCCTGCTCGGATTCGCAGCGGCCGCCCGCCTCGGCGCATTCTATCCGGCGCTCGGATTTGTCTTTCTCTCGGCGACTTTTGCCTCTGTATTCATGATCACATCGATGACCGTGTTGCAATTGACCGTCCCCGATAGCCTTCGTGGCAGGGTAATGGGCATTCATACGATGGGATACAGTCTGGTGCCACTGGGGGGATTGTTCCTGGGCGCCATTGCGGAATCAATCGGTGCAAGCCTGGCCGTGGTGGTCGGTTCTTCGATCTACCTTCTAACCATCGGTTACGTCTATCTGCAGCGGGATGACATCCGGCAACTCGATGGCCAGACTGCTTTCAGTCCTGCCTCGGATTCAACAAAGGATGATGGGGTCGGCGAAAACGCTCCCGCGTAGAGCGGCGGATGGTATGTCAGGCACGGGCCTGGTGACTGCGCTCTCGTTCCAGTTCGAGTTGCTGATGCAGAACCTGCAGCGATTTGTTCTGCAACTCACGTTCCTTTTCCAGTTCGGCAAGTTTCCGCTGCTCGGTTTCCAGCATGTTGCTGAGCCGCTCCCGCTCTGCCTCTTTCTTCGCTAATTGCGCCTGTAACTCCACCACCTGCTGCGCCAGAGCATCGTTGCGGCCTGCAGAGTCGCCCTGGTTGTGCGCAGACAGTTCGGCCTCGGCTGCCGCCGCCTCAGCGACCGCATTCGCTGTCGCCGCGTTTGCCGCCTGCAGTTCATCGCGTAAGCGTTCGATATCGTCGAGTAAAGCACCAATCGTTTGATTGTCTTCTGCCGATTGTGGCTCGGCGTCTGCAGCCCGCGACGCTTCAGCCTCAAAGCTGACTTCCGCCAGATTCTCCGACTCATCTGCACCATCTGAAGCTGCCGTGCCTTCCAGTGCTTCGCAGCGAGCAACAGCCTTGTTGAGCGCAAGTGACTTTTCGCGCATGTCGCGCTCCTGGGTACCCAGGCTCTCCTGCAGATCGCTGGACTTGGCTTCCTGAGTTTTGAGATCCATCCGCAATTGCTTGACGAGCTCATCACGCGAGCGCAGCAACGACTCAAACTGTGGAACACGGCCGCGCGCATCAGCAAGGGATTTGTTGAGCTCATCTTCCTGACGCATTGCCGCGACGTTTCGCAACAGCCAACCAGCAGCCCCACCGGCGACGAGAGCGATGAGTAAATAGAGAAACATCTTCATGATGAGATAGATCATGCTGTGCCCCCGATGACGCGAAATTCTATCCGTCGATTTGTCTTGCGGCCTTCTACAGTTGCGTTATCGGCAATCGGCTGGTTCTCACCATAGCCGGTGGCCTCAACCTGCTCAGGTGCCACGCCGCTTTGCACCAGGTATTTGCGAACCGCATCGGCCCGCTGCTGGCTGAGCTGCAGATTCACTGCTTCATCGCCAACCGAATCGGTATGACCGGCAACTTCGATTTTTACGTTGCAGCTGCGGGCAATGCTCGCAAGCATGCCGAGCATGGGAAAGCTGGATGGCGCAAGCTCCGCGCGACCCGTTTTGAAAGAAACTTTCTCCTGTTGGAGATAGCTGTTTATTTCCAGTTGGCAGGTACCGGCTTCGCCGATGATCACGATCTGATTATCGACACCGGAGACGCCGTTGATGGTGAGTGCTATTTCTCCGGCTCGGCGTTTCGCCTGATAGTCGGGAGCAGCTCCGGTCAGCAGAATGCCTTGACCCTGTGGCTCGACACTCGCCCAGAAAAGATTCTGTTTGCGCACCGCTTCGACGGTTCGCGCACCCAGCTCATCTTCAATGTCCGAGGCCTCGGTGAACACACACACAAACAGCAAACACAAGAATAGTGCGCCCGCGCCGGTGAGAACCTCGAATTGGGAAAAACGAAAATCCATGTATCGACAGCTACCAATTCGATCAGCTGAATTGTGACTGCTTCTTCACGTCAGTATCGTTAACTGCATCTCAAGTTAACGCTAACTG
>JAPUFN010000004.1 GCA_027293665.1 Gammaproteobacteria bacterium
CAACGATGAGGGGCTCATCCCTGCCATCGCCCAGGACGTTACCTCCCATGAAGTGCTGATGCTGGCCTGGATGAATCGTCAGTCCATCGAGCGAACACTCGCCGAGGGCTATGCCTGCTACTACTCCAGAAGCCGCCAGACTTACTGGCGCAAGGGAGAGACTTCCGGACATCTGCAGACGTTGCGGGAGCTGCGCTTTGATTGTGACGGTGATGCCGTCCTCCTGATCGTCGATCAGAAGGGAGCCGCCTGCCACACGAACCGCCCCAGCTGTTTTTATCTGCTGGTGGATGGCAAGCAGGTTCGGGTGACCTCAAATCCGGGCTGACTTATACTCCGCCGCCATTTGGCACCTTCTAAAGCAATCGATTGTGAGTCGTCGTAATTGACCAACGAAGAGACGGATGAACATTAGTTTTCACAACACCCAGTCTGGGCAAAAAGAGGTCTTTGAACCGTTGGATCCACAGCGGGTGACCGTCTATGCGTGCGGGCCTACCGTTTATAATTATGTACACATTGGCAACGGTCGCCCGGCCGTTGTGTTTGATGTCCTGTTTCGCCTTCTTAGCCTGCTTTATCCGCAGGTCGCCTACGTGCGCAATGTCACGGACATCGATGACAAAATCAATCGAGCTGCACTTGAAAACGGCGAACCGATCGCGGCCCTTGCCGATCGTTATACCGCTGCTTATCGCGAAGACATCGACGCACTCGGTGTGTTGCCACCTACAGTAGAGCCGCGTGCGACACATCACATCGCAGAGATCATCGCGATGATTGAAGTCCTCATCGAGAAAGATCACGCCTACGAAGCCGATGGGCATGTCCTCTTCGACGTGCGGTCTGATCCTGCATACGGCAGCCTGTCTCACCGATCACTGGAAGATATGCTCGATGGCGCTCGGGTCGAGATCGCGCCCTACAAGCGTGACCCCAAAGATTTCGTTTTGTGGAAGCCCTCCACCAGCGAACTACCCGGCTGGGAGAGTCCCTGGGGACGCGGCAGACCTGGCTGGCACATCGAATGCTCGGCCATGATCCAAAAACATCTGGGTCCGGTAATTGACATCCATGGTGGCGGCTCCGATCTGACGTTCCCACACCATGAGAACGAAGCAGCACAAAGTCGCTGCGTCCACAATGCTGACTTCGTTCGTTACTGGCTCCACAACGGCATGTTGACCATGGGCCAGGAGAAAATGTCGAAGTCCGTGGGCAACGTTGTCACCATAAAGGAACTCCGTGAACGTTACAGCGGAGAAATTCTTCGCTACGCGCTGTTGTCCGGGCAGTATCGATCACAACTCGCCTGGTCAGGCGATCTTCTCCTGCAGGCACAATCCAGTCTGGATCGACTCTACGGTGCGCTGCGTGAAGCCCCCGATAGCGACACCGCGCTCGACTATCGCGATGCACCGATAGCAGCGTTCCCGAGCACTGTGGTCGAAGTGCTATGTGATGATCTCAATACTCCGCAAGCACTCGCGGCTCTACACCAGATTGCCGGTGAAATGCATCGCACGGAGGATGCCCAGGAACGCAAGAAGCTGCGCGAACAGATGCTCGCCGGTGGCTGGTTGCTCGGACTTCTTACGGAGAATGCCGAAGCCTACTTCAAGGGCAGTGCTGACCTTGCTGCAGACGACATCGAGCGGATGATCGAGGCACGCAACCAGGCACGGCAGGACAAAGACTATGCCGGAGCCGATGCGATCCGTGATGAACTGCTATCCCGCGGGATTGAACTCGAAGATTCCCGCGAGGGTACCCGCTGGAAAGTGCTGGTCAGCAGGCCTGATCAGCCCGACTGAATGACATTGGCAACAAACGTTGGTGTCATCGGGGCGGGCGTGGGTGGTTTGACGCTCGCGCTGATATGCAGGCACCTCGGAGTCGGAGATGTCCGCATCTACCGGGAAGCTGCCGGCTCTGACAATGACCATCTATTGGAGCTGAGTTCAAACGCGACTCGCATCCTCCATGCGATCGGGTTGAAAGACGGGCTGCAGGAAGCGGCAATCGAACCGCAGTTTTCGTTCACACGAACCGGGCAAGGTGGAATTCTACTCACTCAACGCGCTCTCGGGGCATTTTCAGTCGCGCGCTACGGCGCACCGACCTATCTCATATTGCGTAGCAAATTACTTGAATTACTGGAGTTGGCCTGTCGCGGGCGCGATATAGAATTCACGGCTGACACCGTCGCCGAGATCGCCTCGGAATCCGGCCAGCTGGAGTTTTCTGATGGTCGCCGGGTCGTCCACGACGCGATCGTTGGCTGTGACGGCATTCACTCAAAGGTTCGCAATCTACTGAGCAACGCCGATTGGAAGATCGATTCAAGTGTGTGCGTGATTTCGATGCGCACAACTGCAGCCCCGACAACCCACGTGATCAATATATGGTCAGAGCCGAGCCGTTATTGTATTCAGTATCCTGTCAGCGACAATCGAACCGACCTGCTCGTGGTTATCCAGCCTGACGCGATGTCTTTGAGCTCAGCGGAAGATGCTGTTCACACGGCATTGCACAACTGGCACCCTCGGTTGCAGGAGTGTATGGAGAACGTCACTGACACCTGCAATCACCCTGTGATCAACAGCGAACCGTTGGAGTACTGGTACGCCGGCAAAGTTGTTCTGCTTGGCGACGCCTGTCATCCGCTACCTGTCTATTCGATGCAGGGAGCCTGTGCCGCGATTGAAGACGCCTGGGTGTTGGGCACTATGATGGAGCGGTGGGAAGATACCCCAGCCGAAGGATTTTCGGACTATCAGCGCTACCGGTTGCCAAGGGTGAAAAAACTCAGGCTCCAGGCCATCATCGCGGCAGCCAATCTGTTAATGGCGCAGCGAAGTGATATCTGGCGCAGAAACGTCAAGTGGGCTTTGACCAGTCGCTTCCTGCCGGAGATGAGCATGGAAGCACTCGATTGGTTGTATGGGTACGATTGCATTAAGGGTTTCGACTGAGCATAGAGTGGGGCGCAATATGAGTATCCCGACGGAATCGATCAGCAAATTCATCAACAAGCGCTGGGATGAAACCATCGTACCCACGCTCTGCGACTATGTTCGGATTCCCAACAAGTCACCTGCGTTCGATCCGGACTGGGAGGCCAACGGCCACATGCAAAGAGCCGTAGAGCTTCTCGACAACTGGTGCGAGTCCGCGCAGGTTACCGGCCTGTCGCGCGAAGTCGTTTCCCTGCCGGGGCGTACGCCGGTACTTTTCTGTGAAATTCCGGCAACCGCCGATTGCGATAACACGGTTCTCCTCTACGGCCACTACGACAAACAACCGGAGTTCTCGGGCTGGGAGGAAGGGCTGTCACCCTGGGAGCCCGTATTACGCGATGGCAAACTCTATGGTCGTGGCGGCGCGGACGATGGATATGCGCTTTTCGGTTCGTTGACCGCAATTGCCGCACTGCAATCGCAAGGAGTGCCACACGGTCGATGCGTCGTGCTCATCGAAGGGTGCGAAGAAAGCGGTAGTTTCGATTTACCTTTTTACGTCGATGCTCTCGCAGATCGAATCGGCCAACCGGATCTGGTGGTGTGCCTGGACGCGGAGTGCGGCAACTACGATCAGCTCTGGATCACGACTTCGTTGCGCGGCATGCTGCCGGGGACTCTCAATGTCGAGGTGCTCACCGAGGGACAACATTCCGGTGCCGCGGGCGGCATCGTACCCTCCAGCTTCCGCATTTTGCGACAACTCTTCGATCGGGTGGAAAATCCTGACAGCGGAGAGCTGCACAAGGCTCTGTATGTAGATATCCCGGCATCTGCGCAGCAGCAATTTCAGCACGTCGCTCAGGTGCTGGGCCGCACCGTCGTGGATCGCTTCCCCTGGAGTGAGCGTATGCAGCCGGAATTGGACGATACGATTGAACTTCTGCTCAACAATGCCTGGCGGCCGAGTCTTGCAACTGTGGGCTTGAGTGGGGCACCCGAGGTCGGGGATGCGGGCAACACGCTACGCCCGAATACCAGCGCAAA
>JAPUFN010000040.1 GCA_027293665.1 Gammaproteobacteria bacterium
TCGGTGGCATCGGCAACCGAGCGGACACCACCACCCACCGACAACGGAATGAATACCTGTTCGGCAACGGCTTCCACCACGTCGAGCATGATGCTGCGTCCATCGCTCGATGCAGTGATGTCATAGAAGACGAGCTCATCGAGGCCATCAAGATAGTACTCGCGCGCTTTTTCCACGGGATCGCCGATGTCGCGTGTATTGACGAACTTTATGCTCTTTGCCAGTTTGCCATCGCGCACATCCAGGCACGCAATCAGTCGTTTGCTCAACACAGGCCATCCCACCCGGCAAATTTCTCCAGCAATCGAAGACCGACACGGCCACTTTTTTCCGGATGAAACTGCGTTGCGAAATAATTGCCCTGGCCTACTGCACTTGGGAATTCGGACTCATAAGCGGTGATTGCATACACGTTTCGCGAGTTTTCAGGCTCAGGATAGTAGCCGTGCACGAAATAGAACTCGTCACCCGGCTCGATTCCTGCCAGCAGAGGGTGGGCTTCGACGACGCGGACTTCGTTCCATCCCATGTGAGGGATTTTCAGATCGGACCGATCGAAGCTGAAGCGACGCACACAGCCATCGAGTAAGGCCAGAGTCCGTGTGTCATTTTCCTCGGAATAGTCAAAGGAAATCTGCAATCCCAGGCAGATGCCGAGCACGGGCACACCTGCCGCGATCGTCTCTCTGAGCGCTACATCCATACCGTTGCGCCTAAGGCTGCGCATGGCGCTGCCGGCCGCTCCGACACCCGGAAAGATCACCCGCTCAGCGCGTCTTACAACTTCCGGCTCGGCGCTGATTTGCGCCTGCAGCCCGACTTGCGCGCACGCGCGTTGAACACTGCGCAGATTTCCTGCGTCGTAGTCAATGATGACCGCCGCCGGTGAGTCCATCGTCGTAACAATGACTTCGCAAATGAGCGCGGATACTATCTCATCCCACCTGAGGCAACCAAGGAGAATGCGTGTCCCGCGGCGTTCTGTTAGTCAATTTAGGCACCCCTGATAGCTGCGCGGTGCGCGATGTTCGCCGTTACCTCGACGAGTTCCTCATGGACCGCCACGTCATCGATCTGCCCTGGCTGCTGCGCCGATTGATCGTCTCCGGGCTCATTCTGCCGCTGCGGCCCCGGCGCAGTGCTCGAGCATACGCAAAGATCTGGGACGCGGCAGGTGAGAACACCGGATCCCCCCTGCTCGCCTACAGCAGAGCACTGCGCGCGCGGCTTTGCGACAACCTGTCAATGCCCTGTGAGTTGGCCATGCGCTACGGCCAACCGACAATCGCGAGCGCTCTGAGCCGTCTGAATGATCAAGGCGTCAGCGAACTCTTCGTTATCGTGCTCTATCCACAGCATGCCGACTCCACCCGGACCACGTCGATCGAAGCGGTAATAGGTCAGGCGGGTGCTGCAATGGCGGTGGAGGTGCTGCCGCCATTTTACGACCGTCCCGCCTACATCGCGGCTCAGGCAGGAGTCATCGAACGCAATCTGCCGGTGCACTGGGACCATCTGCTTTTGAGTTATCACGGCCTTCCTGAACGTCATCTCACGCAGGCCGATCCCACCGGCGGACACTGCTTGCAATCAGCCGATTGCTGTCAACGGCAATCGGCCGCTCACGCGACCTGCTATCGCCATCAGGTGTTGCGTACATCCGAGCTTCTCATGGCAAAACTCGGTATCGATGAGTCGCGCTACAGCGTCAGCTTTCAATCCCGCCTCGGACGCCTGCCGTGGCTCACGCCATACACCGACCAGACTTTGACACAGCTGCCGCAGCAGGGCGTGAAGCGCCTGGCCGTTGCCTGTCCGGCATTTCTTGCAGACAACCTCGAAACCCTCGAAGAGATCGGCATGGCCGGTCGGCAGAATTTCCTCGCCGCCGGCGGTGAATCGCTGACTCTGATTCCCTGCCTGAATGATGATCCGCAGTGGGCCGCCGTACTCGCCGAATGGTGTGCCGGTTAGGCCAGGGATTGCCGAAGGCGCAGGCTGCGAGTCAGATCTTCTCCGCAAGCTCTGCGATGGCGCGGTAGAAATTCTGCACCAGCGGTTGCGAAAACATCGACTTACGAGCGACAAACCGCACCGGCCGGTGTAAACCCGCCGCTTTGAGCGATATCAGTTTTGCAGCGGGTACGTTCAAGGTTTTCGCAACCCCTGCGGGGACGAGGCCATGGCCGAATCCGGCGAGCGCCATCTGCGCGACCGCGAAGAACGACTCGAGCGATTCCCGGCGTTTCAGGTTCAACCGGCGCATGTCATCTTCGATTGAGCGCCAGGCGCCAGAGCGGGACTCGATGGTGATCACATCGAGCTCATCGCCGATCGTGTAAGTTAATTTCTGCAGCGCGGAGGGCAGAATGACCATCGGCTCCAGACGGATGACTTCGCTTTGCAGATCCGTGTCGGAATCCGGTGAGCCCGTGCAGATCCCAACCATGTATTCGCCCGATCGCAGGCGATCGAGCACCACAGGCGAACGCTGGGCGTGGAAACTGAATTCGACTTCCGGCATTTGCTTTCTCACGTCGGCAAACAGTCGCGGACCCCAACTGCAGAGAATGGCTTCCGATACGCCCATGATGATCTTGCCCCGCCGCAGGGCGTTGCCTTCCAGGAACACGCTGCGCAGCTCCGAGATCAGCGGCGTGACCTGCTCGACCAGCCGCGTCCCATGGTGCGTGAGCACAACTCTGCGGCCATCACGCTCGATGAGCGGCCGGTCGTAGTACCGCTCGAGCACCGCGATGCGCTTGCTGACGGCAGATTGCGAAATCTTCAGAACGGTACTGGCTTCCATCATCGTTCCGGTCTTTGACAGGGTTACCAGTGTTTCAAGGTTTTCAATCATCACGCCTCACCGCAAATTCCACTTACACAGATTCCAAATTAGACACGATCATATTCCATCTATTCGCTTTTTTCATGAACCATTACAACCCAGACTGCAGCCATGCTCATTCAGATCATCCTTCTGCTCACCGTCCTGGCCACCAGCATTCTCTCGGGCATCCTCGGTATGGCCGGGGGCATGATCCTGATGGCGATACTCGTTTCGCTCGTGTCCGTTGCCGCCGCGATGATGATCCACGGTGCAGTGCAGGCCACCTCGAACGGCTCACGAGCCTGGTTCCTGCGCAAACACATCCAATGGCACATCTTGCCCGGCTACGCCCTGGGCGCGGCGATCGCGTTCAGCGTTTTCTCGGCCCTGACTGTGGTGCCGAACGCGAGCGTCATACTCATCATCGTCGGCATTTTTCCCTGGCTTGGCCGTATGTTGCCGAAGCTGGGCGGGTTGGATGTCTCGCACCGGGCAACCGCATTCGCCTGCGGCATCGTGGTCACGACGGCACAACTCTTTGCCGGAGCCTCCGGCCCACTCCTGGATGTCTTTTATCTGAACTCACCGCTGAACCGCTATGAGGTCATCGCGAGCAAAGCGCTCACACAGACCCTCGGGCATCTGTTGAAACTCGTGTATTACGGTTTGATTATCGGCGTGGTGGACACCGTACCTGTGTGGTTCTATGCAATCGCCATGGCAAGCGCCGTGGCAGGCACCAGAATCGGCACACGATTGCTCGAACGTGTCAGCGACGCTCGCTTCCGCCAGGTAAGCGGCTACATGATTCTAGCGATCGCCGCGGTTTGTATCGTCAAAGGGAGTCTCGAACTGCTCGGCTGAATGCCGGCTCCAGCTCCGCTAAAATCGGAGTTAGAGTTAGAGCGGTTTTACGACAAACAGCAGATCCCCGGCGTTGACCTGCTGGCCGCTCGCCATGTTGATTCGAGTCACTTCGAATTCACGGGCGTTTTCGTAGAGTTCGAATTCCCCGTTGAAGTCGGCCAGGCAAAGTGGAGTGAAAATCTTCATCGCTTCGAGCTGACC
>JAPUFN010000400.1 GCA_027293665.1 Gammaproteobacteria bacterium
TTCGGCGTTGATGTGCACGATCAGATCCAGCCCGAGTTCCGCGACTCGCTTGTCGCGAAACTCTATCATCTCGCGAAATTTCCAGGTCGTGTCCACGTGCAACAGGGGAAATGGCGGTTTCGAGGGAAAAAATGCCTTCAGTGCCAGGTGCAGCATCACGGAGGAATCTTTGCCGATGGAGTAGAGCATGACCGGGTTGTCGCTCTCGGCCATGACCTCGCGCATGATGTGAATGCTTTCAGCTTCCAGCTGTTGTAAATGGGTGAGACCGCTCGCCACGTCCATTTTCGTCCTGTTGGTTAATATTAGGGCACGTTGTTCGGAGTAAATTTGAACGCACTTGGCCGCTCTTTGAACGCACTTGGCCGCTCAATGGTGCGCAATTAGACCGAAGGTGTCTAAGTAATTAGACCGAAGGTGTCTAAAAGGCACAACTCATATGTTGTTAAAAGCATATGCCTGTTTGTAAACTGCCCCGCGTCGTCCATCGGTCCATTGCCGGACAAAACCAGGTTCTATGACGCTAACCATATATCTTCTCGCCTTCGTCGGCGGCTTCGTCATTATGTCACTCGAGCTTCTCGGCGGCCGGGTTCTTGCCCCGTATTTCGGCAGCAGCATCTATGTGTGGGGCAGCATCATCACGGTATTCATGCTCTCACTGTCTCTGGGCTATCTGTTCGGCGGCCGAATGTCGCTCAGAGAGCCGTCGCTGAAGCGCTTTGGCACGATATTCGTGGCGGCCGCAGTTTTTCTCTACCCGCTGGTGTACTTTAGCGAAACGTTGATGGTCTGGATCTTCCAGATGATCGAAGATCCCCGCTACGGATCACTCCTCGCATCGGGCGTTCTGTTCATCGCACCAACGATCATTCTCGGCATGATTTCGCCCTATTCCGTGCGCCTGCTGGTCGAATCGGCACACGAAGCCGGTCAGGTTGCCGGTAAGCTCTATTTCGTTTCGACGATGGGGAGCGCACTGGGCACTCTGGCAACTTCCTTCTACTTTGTCCTGTGGTTCGAGATAAACACAATTTTGACGCTACTCACCGCTGCACTGCTGGTCATGGCTGCCGTCTCCGTGCTGGTCCGTAAGCTTGGGGACATTGAGTGATGCAACGCTTCATTGCAGTCGCCTGCATCGCACTCGTCTTTGTCGCGGTTTTCAGTCCGCTTGCCCAGGCGAAAGTCATCCACCGGGAACGCTCCCTCTACAGCACCATTCTGGTGGACCAGCGGGGGTCGACCTTGTGCCTGAAATTTTCCGTCCGATCGGACCAACGAAACCAGTCCTGCGTGGATCAGAAAAATCCGAAGAAACTGGTATTCGGTTACGCCAAGATGATGCTCTCGAGCCTGCTTCTGCAACCTGATCCGCAGGCTATCCTGATTATTGGTCTGGGCGGGGGCACGTTGCCGACTACACTGCACGAACTTTATCCGACTGCCAGAATCGACATAGTGGAGATCGACCCCGCAGTCAAAACAGTTGCGGAAACCTATTTCAACTTCACGGTGAGTGAGGGCGTCGAAGTCTTCCTGCAGGACGCCCGCGTGTTCACCAAAAGAGCGCTTGGCCGAGGCGAATCCTACGACCTGATCATGCTCGATGCATTCAATGGCGACTATATACCCGAGCATCTGATGACGCGGGAGTATGTAGAAGAATCGCGTCAGCTGCTGCGCCCCGGTGGGGTCCTCGTGGCAAATACGTTCTCAATCAGCAAGCTCTATGACCACGAGTCGGAAACCTACCGGGCGGTCTTCGGGGAGTTCTACAACGTGACGACCAGCGATTCGTCAAACCGGATCATTATCGCGCGTAACGAACCACTACCTGATGGCATGGAATTCGCCGCGATCGCACGGCAACTCGCTCCGGCGTTGCGACCCTATGATCTGCGGATCGTCGATTTCCCGCGTCGTTTCAGTAAGAAGCGGAACTGGGACGAATCCGCTCGTGTGCTGACGGATCAGTATTCACCGGCCAACCTGCTGCAATATCAGTAACCACGGCTACTGTGTAGACGCGTCTACTGCGGAGCCGGAGCTACTGTGCTTTCTGCCAGTACTCGTCCTTCAACAGCCTTTTGTAAAGCTTACCCGTGGGGTGGCGTGGCAGTTCTTCAAGAAAATCGATTGATCGTGGACACTTGATGTGTGACAACTGCGAACGACAGTAGTCCATCAGTTCGATCGCAAGCTCCGGAGTGGCGTCCGCCATGTCGCGAGGCTGCACAACGGCCTTTACCTCTTCGCCGAACTCCTCGTTCGGCACCCCGAAAACTGCGACATCAATGACGCTGTCATGGGTAATCAGCGCGTTCTCCGCCTCCTGCGGATAAATATTGACGCCGCCGGAAATGATCATGAAGTGCTTACGATCGGTGAGGTACAGATAACCCTCGTCATCGAGGTAGCCAACATCACCGAGTGTACTCCAGCCCTGCGGGTGACGGGATGACTGTGTTTTGTCGGGGTCCTTGTAGTATTCAAACTCGCCACCACCGCTCATGTAAATTGTGCCTGGCTCGCCTGCTGGCAGCTCAACGCCTTCATCGTCACAAATGTGCAGCTCGCACGTCAACGGCCGCCCGACTGAACCCTTGTGGTCCAGCCATTCCTGCGAATTCAGTTGCACGAATCCATTGCCTTCGGTTCCGGCGTAATACTCATGGATAACAGGCCCCCACCACTGAATCATCTGCTCCTTCACCGGAATCGGACATGGCGCGGCCGCGTGGATCGCACATTGCAGGGAGCTGACGTCATAGCGGGCCCGGACATCTTCCGGTAGCTTCAACATGCGAACGAACATGGTAGGCACCCATTGACTGTGTGTGGCCTTGTACTCATCGATGCATTGCAGGGCGCGTTCGGCTTCGAAGTGCTCCATCACGACAACTGCCACGCCGTGGCGCAGGCAGCCCATCGAAAATGCGAGCGGTGCCGCGTGATACAACGGCGCGGGAGACAGGTAAATCGAATTTTCATCAGCACCGTAGAGCACGTTGAGCAGATTTATCTCTTCAGCGGCCCCGTAAGCAGTCTCCGGAAGTGGCTTCTTGACGCCTTTTGGATAGCCGGTCGTACCCGAAGAATAAAGCATTGCCGTGCCTTCACTCTGATCTTCGATCGGCGTCTCCGGCATTTCTCCAATCGCATCCTCCCACGACTCGAATCCATCGATGACCCCGTCGATCATGTAACACTTGTCTACGTTGGGTATCTTGTCGAGCAACGGTTCAACGACAGAGCGCTGTTCATATGAGGTTATGAAAACGCGCGCTTCGCAGTTGTTGACAATGTACTCGACCTCCACGCGTTGGAAA
>JAPUFN010000401.1 GCA_027293665.1 Gammaproteobacteria bacterium
TGCCATTTCCGGTGCATATCCTGCTTCGACCAGCGTCTCAAATCCTGCCGTCACCAGCGCTGCAGCACCTCCGCAGAGCACGGCCTGCTCGCCGAAAAGGTCGGTTTCTGTCTCTTCGCGAAACGTGGTTTCGATGATTCCGGCACGACCGCCACCATTAGCCGAAGCGTAGGACAGCGCAGTATTTTTCGCCTGGCCGCTCGCGTCCTGAAACATCGCGATCAAGCTGGGTACACCGCCTCCCTCGACATAGGTCGAGCGCACCGTGTGGCCGGGTCCTTTCGGCGCGATCATGATTACGTCCAGATCTGCGCGTGGTTCGATCAGCTCGAAATGAATGTTGAAACCGTGAGCAAACGCAAGCGTCGCGCCTTCTTTGACGTTCGGCAGAATCTGCTCGCGATAGATCAGCTGCTGGTGCTCGTCGGGCGCGAGAACCATTATGAGATCTGCGCCATTTACCGCATCAGCCACCTGCGCCACTTTGAATCCAGCGCTTTCAGCCTTACGCCAGGAATCCGAGCCATTGCGCAGTCCGATCGTCACATTCTCCACACCTGAGTCACGCAGGTTGTTCGCGTGTGCGTGTCCTTGTGAACCATAACCTATAACAAGAACGTTCATCTTTTGAACGATCGACAAATCGGCATCTTTGTCGTAATAAACTTGCATGAGACCTCCCTCTACAACAACTTATAGTACTAAATCCTCAAAGCGCGAGAACTTTTTCCCCACGGCTGATACCCGACACGCCCGTGCGCGCTACCTCGAGAATGCCCGTTGTACCCAGCGCGGCGATGAACGCATCGAGCTTATCACTTGGTCCCGACAACTGTATTGTGTAGCAATCGGGAGCTACATCGACGACCTGACCGCGGAAAATGTCGACCGTCCGCTTGATTTCTGCACGTGCCGTACCTTCGGCTCTGACCTTGATCAGCATCAGCTCTCGTTCTACATACGCAGCCTCGTTGAGGTCGACCACCTTGACCACCTCGATCACCTTATAGAGGTGTTTCATGATCTGCTCGATTTTGCCGTCATCGCCTTCGGTGGTCAGCGTCAGCCGCGAAAGCGTGGGATCTTCTGTGCGCGCCACCGTCAGGCTTTCAATGTTGTAATTACGCTGAGCAAAAAGACCCACCACCCGCGACAGCGCACCAGCTTCATTCTCCAGCAATACTGCAATGATGTGACGCATTACATGTAGTCCCCCTGGATGCTGCTCGTGATCTTGCTGAGATACATGTCCTGCATCGAACCGCCTTTAATTGCCATCGGGTAGACGTGTTCGTGCGGGTCCACCCAGACGTCGACAAAGACGGTACGATTTTTCAATTTCTTACCGAAAGCTTCGCGCATCGCAGGCTCGAGATCCTCACCCGCCTCAACTTTGAAGCCGACGTGGCCGAAGGCTTCAACCAGAGTTTTAAAATCGGGCAGGGAATCGCTATAGGTACTCTGCGAGTGACGTCCGCCGTACTGCATATCCTGCCACTGCTTGACCATTCCGAGCGCCTGGTTGTTGAGATTGACGATTTTGACTGGCAAGCCGTATTGCAGGCAGGTGGATAACTCCTGCATGTTCATCATGAAACTGCCTTCCCCCGTGACACAGGCTACCGTCGCATCGGGAAACGCAAACTGCACGCCCATTGCCGCGGGCAGTCCAAATCCCATCGTGCCAAGGCCACCGGAGTTGACCCAGCGCCGCGGTTTGTCGAACTTGTAATACTGTGCAGCAAACATCTGGTGTTGGCCAACGTCGCTGGTTATGAACGCCTTGCCTTGCGTGACTTTGTACAACGTCTGGACTGCAAGTTGCGGCAAGATCGGCTGCCCGGGCTGAGGCACGAGGTTGTGATCCAGACCATGCGCTTCGCGCCAGCCGGTAATTTGCTCGCGCCAGATTTTCAGCGCCTGCTCATCTCCCCGCTCGGGGTCTTTGTCTTTCTCGCTACGCAGAATCTGCAACAGATCACCGAGTACACTGGCGACCTGGCCAACGATCGGGATGTCGGCAGCAATAATCTTCGATATCGATGCGGGGTCCACATCGATATGAATGATGGTGGCATCCGTGCAGAACTTAGCCGGAGCGTTCGTCACCCGGTCATCGAATCGCGCACCCACGGCGAGTATCACATCCGCATGATGCATCGCCATATTGGCTTCATATGTGCCATGCATGCCAAGCATGCCGAGAAACTGCTCATCGTTACCGGGGAATCCGCCGAGCCCCATCAGTGTGTTCGTCACTGGCAGGTTCAGATAATGGGCAATCTCGGTGAGTTTATCGGCGGCATCACCGATTATCACGCCGCCTCCGGCATAAACTACCGGACGCTTGGCATCGAGCAGTGCCGCGGCAGCTTTGCGAATCTGCCGGCCATTGCCACGCACCGCTGGCTTGTAGGAACGCAGGCTGACCTGCCGGGGATAATTGTAAATCGCGGTGATTTCCGGATCGGTTGTGTCTTTGGGTACATCGATCACAACCGGACCAGGGCGACCGGTGGTAGCGATGTGGAACGCCTTGGCGACCATCTCCGGAATATCTTCACAGCGTTTGACCAGAAAACTGTGTTTAACCACAGGGCGGGATATGCCCACCATGTCAGTTTCCTGGAAAGCGTCAGTGCCGATGAGGGGGTTGGGTACCTGGCCTGAGATCACCACGATCGGGCTCGAGTCCATATGCGCCGTCGCGATTCCGGTGATTGCATTGGTCGCACCGGGCCCGGAGGTCACAAGGACCAC
>JAPUFN010000402.1 GCA_027293665.1 Gammaproteobacteria bacterium
ATTGAAGTCATCGCCGCGAGCGGTGAACAGACGAACAACGTCTGCTTCGGTCAGCAGTTCCTGTGCTGCTGCCTTATCGAGGATGCTGATGATATCGGCTGAGACGATCTCGGCGGGTTGCCTGATAGCGTCCAGTATGGCCGCTGGTGGGTCGATTGTTTCTCCCGGACTCCAGGCATCCGTGCGTGGGAAACCGTCGGTATCGATACTGTTGAGCAGGGCTACATGAAGGCTCGGATCGACCCAGGTAGCCAGGTCCTGTGCATAGCTCGGATAGATCGTCAGGCGTTCGTGGAGAAATTTTCCCGCCGCACGGGACTCTCTGGCGAGGTCATCGAGATGCGGCCAGGGGGCTTCGGGGTTCACGAAGTCCGGGGTCAGCGGTGATACACCTCCCCAGTCGTTGATCCCCGCAGCCACGATCTGTGGCAACACACCGGGACTGAGATTGGGCGGCGCCTGCACGCTCATGCCTGGGCCGAACAGGATTCGCGCCACCGCGATCGTCCAGAGTAGCTCATCGAGATCCGGCTCAGGCGCCTGTGCCATTTTGGTCTCAGGCTTCGCCCGGAAATTCTGAATGATGATTTCCTGTACATGCTGATGACGCAGATGAATGTCGCGGATCGCCAGGAGCGATTCGATCCGTTCCAGCCGAGTCTCGCCAATACCGATGAGGATGCCCGTAGTGAACGGCACTTTTGCAACCCCGGCATCTTCCAGCGTCTGCAGACGTACTGCCGGAATTTTGTCGGGCGAACCGTAGTGCGGTTGACCTTTTTCACAGAGTCTGTCCGCTACCGATTCGAGCATGATTCCCATGGATGGCGACAGCGGGCGCAGTCTTTCGATTTCAGCCGGCGTCATGGTTCCCGGATTGAGGTGTGGGAAAAGTCCGGTTTCTTCGTGCACGGCTTTTGCTGCATGCAGCAGATAGTCGAGTGTGGATTCGAATCCCATCTCCGCAAGTGCTTCGCGCGCGGCCTTATAGCGCAACTCCGGTTTTTCGCCGAGCGTGAAGAGCGCTTCTTTGCAACCGAGCTCTGCACCCTGGCGCGCGGTTTCAAGTATCTCGTCAAGCGCCATGTAAGGTGCGCGTACTTTGCGGGGAACCTGGGCAAACGTGCAGTAGTGGCAAACATCGCGGCACAGATGTGTCAGCGGAATGAACACCTTGCGCGAGTAGGTCACGATGTTTGCAAAACCCTGGTCGCGCAATTCTGCGGCCAGTCCTGCCAGCATTGTTGTGCCAGTGACCTCTGCCAGCGCGAGCGCCTGGGCGTGTGTGGGTAATTCACCTGCTTTATGCTGCGTGCGCAGTTCTTCGATCAACGCTGTCAAGCTCTACTCCATTGGGTCGTTGTCTATCAGTGTTTTCTACGGACCGTTTTCCGGCCCGTTGCCGGTGGCAGCCGAAGGTCTGCCCGACCGGCCATTATCAGCATCCTGGAGCCGGCTTGCTATACCGGATTTTTCTAGATATGTGCCGGTTTGTGTGGTCGGACCGCGCAGCAACAGCTCTCGCAGATCCTCTACGGTGTCGATATCCAGGGCAAAACCGCGCCCGGGTATCACCCGCGGCGTAAAACCACGGGCAAAGGCAGCATCCACATGGGGTTTGAAACTGCGGCCATCGAAAACGAATGGAATGGCATCCGGCGGCGAGCAAATCAGACAGTTCGTGCCAATATTCGCGGCATCCGGGATAACGGTGACACACTCATGATCGCGCAATATGTCGGTGATCTCAGTAGCGTCGAGCAGGGGCAGGTCTGCCGGCACGATCATCACCCCGGCAGCACCCAGATGTGACGTGAGATGGTCGCTTGCCTGGGTGAGGGCAATGGGCAGATTGGCGGTTGGGCTTTCTGCGAATCGCTCGGTGCCGAAGGTCTGCGCCAGGGCATCGGCTTCCGGCGTGCGCGAGACAATCAGAATTCCGCGCAACACCTTCACCTGACACAGTGTGGCCAGCACGTCGCGCGCCATAGCGAGCATCAGTGATCGACGCTCCTCGGCTGACAACTCCGTTGCCAGCCGCTTTTTTGCATCATCGAGGGATTTTAACGGGACGATTGCCCACATGCTCAGATTGCTCAGACAGGTTGCGTCATTTGGCCTTTCTCTCGGCCTTTCTATTGACCTTACTATCGGCGCTAGCGCAGTTGTTCTATGAACTCGAGTGCGACAGATGCCAACGCGATCCGATCTTCCAACGTTACCATGACCGATTGCGCCACGATAGTTGGCACCTCGAGTGTGCCGTCGAGGTCCGCATCGGTTGCATCCACGATGAAACCGCTCAGCAGGTCTCCGTAGTGCGCGGCCACCCCGCCAGCGGTTACCGGCACGCTGAGTTCCTGCATCATTTTCGCAGTCGGGCCTTTGATGGCGTGGCCGCCGATGATTGGCGAGACGGCCACGATCGGCACGTGGCATGCGCGCAACAGTTGCCGCGCGCCCGGGATCGCCAGCAGGGGATCTATCGAAACGTAAGGATTCGATGGGCAGATGATGATGCCGCGAACGTCCCGCAGGGTTTCCACAATCGCGGGATTCAGCGTTGCATTGTCGATGCCGGCGAATTCAAAACCGGTCACTGTCGGTCGACATCGATCGCGCACGAAGTAGTGTTGAAAGGCCATCGGCCCCTGTGGCGTGTGCACCCTTGTGTGCACCGGATCATCTGACATCGGCAGGATAGGGTGGGAGACTCCGAGGCTTTCGCTGATGTGGCGCGTGACCTCGGTCAGGGTTGCGCCTGCATTCAGCATTGTGGTGCGTTGAGTGTGTAGCGCGAGGTCCCGATCCCCCAGCTTGAACCAGGTCTCGCCGCCGAGTGCTTCCAGCGCAGACATGAAAGACCAGCTTTCGTCCGCGCGACCCCAGCCGAGCTCGCGATTGCTGAGTTCCGCCAGCGTGTAGGTGAGGGTGTCCATGTCCGGGCATATCTTGAAGCCCAGATGCTCGAAGTCGTCCCCAGTGTTGACGGCGAACGTCACCTCCTCTGGTCCAAGCAACTTTGCGAGCCCCAGTGCGAGCTTCGCGCCGCCCACTCCCCCGGTTATGGCGAGATAGGCACCCATCAGCGGAACAGGTCTTCCTCTAAGGGCCGGTTGATCATCTGCGCAGTCTGACCGTCGTCGGCTGTGGGCAGTCCACGAACGATGGCGACCGGAATGCGCTCGGTCGTCTCGCCCATCACGAGCGTGGCTGCCGTTGCGATGCTGTCAGCACGATTGATGAGGGTCACTTTGAGTTCGCGGCCATAGAGGTCGCTGCCGCCTCGCTGGTCGTCGAGCACCGTGAGACCTGCAGCGCCAATCGCAATTCCAGTGGTGCCCAGACGCCACGGTCGGTTCGCACTGTCGGTGATGATGACGGCGATTTTCACGCCCGTTCGCGCCTCCAGAGCGAGCTGCAGCTGGCGTGCTGAACGATCCGGGTCTTCGGGCAAGAGCAGCGCGCACTCGCCATTCTCATGATCGATGTTGGATTGATCGATGCCGGCGTGGGCGCCAACCAGTCCGAGCCGATGACGCATGATCAGCACACCGGGCTTTTTGCGCAGGAGCTCAGTGGATTCCTGCAGGATCAACTCCACCAGGCGTGGATCTTTGTCGGTTTCCCGCGCCAGTTCTACCGCCTCTGCGCTGGCGGTGACGCTTGCCAGCGCGATAAGTCTGCCTTCTGCCTTTGAGACAATTTTTTGCGCAACACAGACAATGTCAGAATCGGCGAGCTCATAGTCCGAACTCTCGAGCGCGTCCGCGATCAGCTCAGCCAGGTCGTCCCCGGCACGCACCATGGGAACCTCTGACAGGCCGAACACCTGGAAACTCGATGCGGCCATGTTTCAGTGATCAGCCTGACCGACGATCTTGAGCCCGGAATGGGAGATGTCATGACGGCGGTTGATCTGAATCAGGATCGAGGTCAGCGCTTCTGCCGCTGCTGAGTTTTCGATTGGACCGGCATGCCAGCCAGTCATACCGGCTTCGGCGACGAGTTCCACTACCTTGTCGCGCGCCGCCTTCTTGTTACCGGCGACGAGCACGTCACACTCGATCACAACATCTTCCTGGAGGAGGTGTGCTGCAATGTTCTGGAAAGCGGTCACGACCATGACATCGTCGCCGAGCAGGTTCTGCGCGCGTTTACCGGCGCTGCCTTCCGGTGGCAGTTGCACCGTGCCGACTTTGGGTGGCATCAGTGGGACAGTGACGTCGATCAGAATCTTACCACTGAGGCCACCGCGAACACTTTCG
>JAPUFN010000403.1 GCA_027293665.1 Gammaproteobacteria bacterium
AGCTGGCATCAGTGGGTTGTTGCCAAGGTTGCATTTGATGTCTGTCAGCAGCAGTTCCTGGTGCTGACGCTCGTGATGCAGGCCAAGCGTCGTTCGCTGCTTGACCGTGTCTGCCTCCTCCGTACCGGCTCCGACCTCGCCCGCACCGTCGGCCTCCGCGGTGGCCAGGAGTTGCGCCATGTGGTCGTCCACATGCGCTCTGTAAGCACGGATATCGGCAACAGTTGGTCGCGACAGCAAACCACGCGCCGCGCGCGGATAGGGGTTGCCGATCCCATTGTAGTAGGAGTTGAAGAGATACTCGTAGCGGGAGTGAAAAACCTCATAGCCCGCCAGGTACGGCTTCAACAGAAACGTCTCGAAGAACCAGCTCGTGTGCGCAAGGTGCCACTTTGGCGGGCTGGCATCCGCCATCGGTTGCACGCCGTAGTCTTCCACCGTTAAAGGTTCACACAGCGCCTCGCTGTCACGCCGGATCCGCTGGTAGTGATCCGGCACGTCGATTGAGTTCTCTCGCTCTGGGGCCACGGGAGGTCTCAGGTCATCCGATACTTGTCGATTTAGGTCAGAAATTGGCTGATAACGACTGAAAGGTGGCAACAATGGTATCAGCTTGCTGCGGATATTTGATGAACCCGTGATAATGGCCTGCAGGGTTGACGATTACGATGTTCGCCGTGTGTTCCACCTGATAGCGGCTACCGTCCGCCCCACCCGCGGCATTGAAGACGGGTACTTTGGCGAAGGCGACGTTGAGTTGTTCTGCAAATGTGGCTACTTCACGCAATTCACCGCCGGCGCCGAGAAAGCTCTCTGAGAACGCACCGACATAAGCCGCAAGCCGCTGCGCATCATCGCGTTCGGGATCAACGCTCACCAGCACGCCTTGAAACGCTGCCGCCGTGACCGGGTCGATCGCGGTAAGCTGGCGTTGTGCCTGCGCCATCACCGCAAGGCTTGTCGGACAGACATCGGGACAATTCGTGAAGCCGAAAAAAAGAAACGACCAGCGGTCTTTGAGGGAATCGAGGTCGAAGGCCGAGCCGGAGTGGGCCGTCAGCCGGAATGGCGCAATTTCCCGCGGCCGCGGCAGGATGAAAACGCCCATGTCGCGAAGCTGTTCGACCGACAGGACCGGGGTGCGCACTACGCTGTAGACAAACAAGCCCACCACCACCGTTATGAAACCGAGACACAGCGCAATGGTGATGCGTAGCGGCGTCATCGGGAACTCAACCTCGCAAGCTTGTTAATCGGCCTGCCAGTGTACTGTAAGTTGTGTCCGGGACAACGGCTGATGGGTTGATGGGTTCATCTGCCGGTCAGCCGATCTGGGAGACTTTGAGCAGTTGCCGCAAATCCTCCAGTACCGGCTTGCCTGCTTCGGCAAAGGAGTAATAAAAGACCAGATTGCCGATCGGGTCGACGATGTAAATACCATCCCGCAGCTGACCGCCGGCCGCCTCGAGGTGCTGCATGTCCGGGTAGTCCGCCAGCAGTGTTTGTGCTGGAAAACCGGATCCGGTAACCAGCATCCGGCGCAGCCGAGGCGCATCTTTGTTGAGCAGCACGTGCAACTGCCGCAGCTGATGCAGGGCATCGCGGCAACCCGCGCCGCAGCGCTCGGCGGCAGATACCCAAAGCCACCAGGTTGGACCTGCAGTCGGCTGGTTGCCCAGTGCGTCAACCAGCACGAGATCGGCCACTGTCAGCGACGGCCGCACGAACTCACCATTGTTCGTCGTCCCCCAGACGCCCATTGTGCGCGCGAGAGAAAACAGCGTATAGGCACCAATGAGCGACGCTGCCGCAACGCAGAAAATCATCGCGAGATGCATTCGATTGCGCTGCGTGCGAGGTTTTTCAATCACGTCTTTGCAGTCCAAAATACCCATAGCAGCCGAGCAATGTCGCGGCCAGAAGGAACCATTGCACGGCGTAGCCCTGATTTTTCTCCGGTGAGAACGTTACCCGCAGCCGCGGCATGGTCAGGGCACCGGGCTGGCCGGCTTCCAGACGCACCTCATAGGCGACCGCGCCGCCGAGTCTGTCGGCCATCCTTGCAACGTTCAGCCGCTGTACCCGCAGCGGCCAACTCTGCGGCCAGGGATCGTCAGCCAGCAACACGCCCAGTCCAGTTGCCGGCCACAGTACCCCGACGATCGTCTGCATGCCCTGCGGTGCTGCAACCTCGGGCAGGTCCGCGCGCTGTGCTGGTGCCTGCACCCAGCCACGATTGATGAGCCAGCGCCGGCCATCGGCCGTGACGAAGCTCGTAATCACCCAGTAACCCGCAAGACCTTCGTGCAGACGATTATCCAACAGGAATTGCCGTTGCAGCTCGAACTCTCCAGTGAGCGCGATGCGGCGGAAGGCGGCGTCAGAAAAATCCTCCGGCGGCGCCTGCGCAAGCATTCCCAGCCGATCGTAGTAACCGTCTTCCAGATCGCGTTTCTCGCCAGCCCGGTCAATCTGCCACAAGCCCAGGCCAATGAGCACAGGTACAAACAGGATTACACACACACTCATAGGCCAACCCGGCGCCCATCGTCGCAGCCGATTTCCGTCAGTCTGATGCCCGTTGTCGCGACCCACACTTACCCCAACTCGGCCTATCAGTTACAGTGCCTGGCCGATCGCCTACCTTACCAACGGACCCCCAAACATTGTTGAAATTCCTGATCGTCGTCCTCCTGATCGGAGTGGTCCTGAGCCTGTTCAGCGGCCTCGTTTTTCTGTTCAAGGACAGTGGCCAGCAGGATTCTAAAAGAACGTTGTACGCACTGGGTATACGAATCAGCCTCGCAGCAGCCCTGCTGGCAACCGTGTTTTACGGAATCTACAGTGGCGAGCTGCAGTTTGGCGCCAACGCACCCTGGCACCAGATCGAACAACAGGAGTAAGGATGGTGCCGTGCGTTATCCTTTATCCTTTTGCAGAAGACCCTCAACCAGCGCTTGCTGATCAGCAAAAGGCTAAAGGCTAACGAACGGCACTAAAGCACGTAGACGAGTAGAAAGAGGCCGACCCAGACGACATCGACGAAGTGCCAGTACCAGGATGCCGCTTCGAAACCGAAGCAGTCTTCCGCTGTGAAATGACCACGAAACGATCGAATCAGTTGGATCAGCAGGATGAAGGTACCCAGTGTGACATGGAAGCCATGAAAACCGGTCAGGAGAAAAAACGTCGAGCCATAAATACCACTCGAGAGCGTCAAGCCGAGCTCCTGGTAGGCATCGAGGTATTCCTCGACCTGCAGAATCAGGAAGACGATACCCAGCAGGACTGTCAAACCAAGCCAGCCTAGAAGCTTTGTTCGCGTCTTATTGATGATGGCCGTATGCGCGAAGTGAACCGTAAAACTCGACGTCAGCAGGATGACCGTATTCCAGAACGGCAGATAGGTTCCCCAGCTCAAAATTCCGGGTGACGCCATGCTCTCCCCCGGGTTCGTGAAGCGGCTGGGATCTGGATTCGCAATCACCGGCCATACCGCCTCGAATTCCGGCCACAAATAGTCGCCGGTGATGCCTTTATCGCCTTCGCCCCCGAGCCAGGCGACGGCGAAGTTCCGGGCATAGAAAAGCGCCCCGAAAAACGCGGCGAAGAACATGACTTCGGAAAATATGAACCAGCCCATGCCCCAGACGTAAGACTGCTTGAGCTGCGCACCAACCAGACCCGCCTGGTTTTCGGCGACGATTTTGGAGTACCAGGCAAACAACAC
>JAPUFN010000404.1 GCA_027293665.1 Gammaproteobacteria bacterium
TTGCAGGACCCTGCTACCACACCGCGAACTGGCCGCAGGAAGGCCTGGATATGAGCGGTAAGCGGGTTGCCGTCATCGGCACCGGCGCAAGCGGTGTCCAGGTCGCGCAGGAGGCAGCAGCGGTCGCGTCACATCTGACCGTTTTTCAGCGCACACCACAGATGGCGCTGCCCATGCAACAACGTAAGCTCGACGCAGAGAAGCAACAAAGTCGGAAGAGCTCCTATCCTTCCGTGTTCAAACAGCGGGCAGTTGCCAGTTCAACCTTGTTCGACGTCATGCCCGATGAGCGCTCAGCAAAGGAAGTTTCCGAAGAAGTGCGCGAGGCAATCTTCGAAGCCGCATGGCAAAAAGGCGGCTTTCAGTTCTGGTTCGGCACGTTCAGCGACATTCTGAACGATGAGGAGTCGAACCTCCTGGCCTATGAGTTCTGGCGCGACAAGACCCGGGCGAGATTGAACGATCCGCGGTTACAGGAAAAACTGGCGCCGATGAAACCGCTGCATCCGTTCGGCACTAAACGGCCATCGCTCGAACAGAACTTCTTCGACATATTCAATCAGCCGAATGTCGATCTGGTGGATCTGCGTGAATCGCCGATTCAGAAAATTACTGCAACGGGAGTTGAAACTTCCGCAGGTGCCCACGAGTTCGACATCCTGGTTCTGGCGACAGGCTTCGACGCCAGTACCGGAAGCTTCACCCAGATCGATCTGGTGGGCAGAGGTGGTAAACGTCTGGATGATGTGTGGTCAGACGGAGTCAAAACCCATCTTGGCTACGCCATACCACATATGCCCAACATGCTGATGCTGTATGGCCCGCAAAGCCCCACGGCTTTCTGCAATGGGCCGACCTGTGCCGAGCTGCAGGGTGACTGGGTCGTCGAATGCCTGTTGTATCTGCGCGATCACGATCACTCGCGGATCGAGGCAACGGAAGAAGCAGCGGCCGATTGGGCTGCGCACATTGCGGAAATTGGGGCAGGCACTCTCTTCCCGCAGGCCGACTCCTGGTACATGGGCGCCAACATCCCGGGCAAACGCCGGGAACTGCTCTATCACACCGCGCCGCAGGCCTACCTGGAAGAGTGTGAGGCTTCGGCAATGGCCGGATATGCGGGATTCGATCTGAGCTAGTCGGCAACTGGAGGCACTATGAGTACACCGAAAGCCATTCCCATACGCGCCCGCGACGCGCAGAGCGAAGGCTACACGCTGCCGTCCTGGATTTATGAAAACCCGGAGTTTCTCGACCTCGAACGAGAACACATCTTCGCGGGCTCCTGGCAGATCGTCTGCCACGACTGCGATTTACCCAACCCGGGTGACTATCAGACTCTGGATCTGCTCGGCGATCGGGTGTTTGCAATGCGCCAGGCCGATGGCGGCATACGCGCGTTTCACAATGTCTGCCGGCATCGCGCATCGCGCCTGCTCGATGGCACCAGCGGCAACTGTCCCGGGCGCATCGTCTGCCCGTATCACGCCTGGGCCTACGAACCCTCCGGAGAACTCGCCTGGGTACCTTTCAACGAGGAGTACGAAGATCTCGATCCCACCGACTACGGGCTCGTCGAGGTGGAGAGCGAGGTAGCGTTAGGCTTCGTCTTCATTCGGCTGGAAGCGAACGGCCCAAGCCTCGAGCAAATGCTGGCACCCGTGGTTGAGGAACTCGCGCTCTACCAGACCGAAAACCTGCAGCCGCTGAGTGGTCTGACAGTCAGAGACGTCAATTGCAACTGGAAAAACGGCACTGACAACTACGTGGACGCTTTACATGTTCGGGTAGCACATCCCGGACTCAACAGCCTGCTCAACAAGACCTACACGCTCCAGTACGTCGGCGACGGCGTGCACCGTCTGCACGGCACCGTAGAAAACGTCATCGGCACCTCCGATCTTGCCGTGCGCTATCAACAGTGTCTGCCCGATGTCGACTTCCTGCCCGAATCTCACAAGCGCATGTGGTTGTACTACATGGTCTGGCCGAACCTCGCCTTCAACATCTATCCCGATCAGGTGGAGTTCATGCAATTCATTCCCGTGAGTGCAACCACCAGCCGGATTCGATTTGGCACCTATGCACTCGAAGACGATCGCCCGGACATGGCTGAGGCCCGCGAGATCAACATTCGGCTGAACGAAGATGTCGGTACCGAAGATACGAAACTGATCGAACGTGTGCAGGCCGGGATGTCATCGCGCAGCTACCAGCACGGGCCACTGGGCAAAAACGAAATCTGTCTGCGGGCGTTCGCCCAGCGCATGCGTACTTTGCTGCCGGTCAGCTGCGAGCCCGAAGCACCGCTCATCGGTCAGGTGGCCCAGCGCAATGCGGAACTGCTGGAGCGTGGTTGATGAACATAGAGCGCGCAACACTTGACGCACTTGACGAGGTCGCCCGGCTGTTCGATCTGTACCGGCAGTTCTACGAGCAACCCGCCGATCTGGATAAGGCGCGTACCTACATCAGCGAGAGACTGGAAAACGACGAATCGACCATCTACCTCGCAACCGATGACGCAGGCGCCGGTCTCGGCTTCACCCAGTTATACGCCTCGTTCTGCTCCGTTGCGGTTGCACCTATCTGGATCCTCTATGACATCTATGTCGATGCCGCTGCCCGCAAGCACGGCGTGGGAACCGCGCTCATGAACCGCGCGAAGCAACTGGCGCAGGAGACCGGTGCGGCAAGGTTGGAGTTGCAAACCGCGATAGACAACATCACCGCGCAAGCGGTGTATGAACGCTTAGGCTACGTTCGCAACACGCAATTTTACGGCTACTCGCTGGCTGTCAATCAGGTGCCGACTGCTCACGAACCTTAACCGTCTGATCCTGAGGGCGGTGGCGGCGAAACAGCGGCAGGGTGCCGAGACGATTCGTCAGTTCGACCTCCTCGCCGTCGCCGTCGACCAGGCGCCGGGGCGGATCCGACTTCTGCGTGAGCGGGGTCACGACTAAAATTGTTGCAAGGCCCACCAGCAGCCCCAGCAGATCACCCGGGTACGCCGGAGCAAACAGGATTGTCAGGATCCAGGTCAGAAAACCCATCGCCATGGAGGCGAGTGCACCGCTGCGGTTCGCTCGCTTCCACCACACGGCGGCGATGAATGGAATCGTGACAGACACCAGGATCACCGAGTTCGCATCCAGTATGAGGTCGTAGACGACCTGCACTTCCAGTGCAACGTAGACGGCGATACTGCCGAATATGGGAATTGCAGCGCGCGTGGTAATCAGGCGAAACCGGTCGGATGTGTCTGATTTGAAAAAAGGCAGGATGTTTGAGCTGAAGACGCTGGCGGCTGCAAGCAGAGCACTATCGGCGCTGCTCATGATCGCCGCCAGCAACGCGCCTACGAATATCGCAATAGCGACCGGATGCAGATGGGCAATGGCGAGTTGCGGCACGACCGTTTCCGGATCGGTAAGGCCCGGCATCGTAACGCTGGCGATGATCCCCAGCATGACTGGAATCATTCCCAGGAAGAGGTACCCGAAGCTTGCGAGATAAAACGAGTTCTGTGCGACCTGTTCGTTTTTCGCCGCAAAGGCGCGCTGGAGCAGAGTCTGAGCCGTGACGTCGGCCAACCCGAAAATCAACCACATACGGAAATAGTTCAACCAGATGTCCGCCGTATGCTCGGCGGGAATCATCCGAAACGTATCTTCGGGCAGATGCGGCGAGATGTTGCCCCAACCGCCGACATCGATGAGCACCACGATCAGGAGCATGATCAAACCGACCGCGATCACGATCATCTGCACGAAATCGGTAATGGCAACCGCCCACATGCCACCGGCGACGGTATAGATGAACACGACTACTGCACCGCCAATGATGCCGAGTTCGATCGGCACCCCGGTCAGGGTCTGGAAAACAAAGCCGAAGGCGACGAGCAGCGCGCCCGTCCAGCCGACGTTGGAGGATATGGAGCCGATTGCCGCAATCGTCGCAGCCGTTCTGCCGTAGCGAATCTGCAGAAAGTCGATGAACGTCAACAACTTCAATCGGCGAAAGAGACGCACGAAGAAGAAGCCCACCAGAAACAGACACAGCGCAGCGCCAAAAGGATCTGCGATGACACCAAGCAGTCCCTGTTCGTAGGAAGCGCCTGCTGCTCCCATCATCGTGCCGCCACCAAACCAGGTTGCCATGATGGTGGCGGTGCAGATCCAGATCGGCATTCGGCGCCCGGCAACGATGAAATTTTCCGTTGATCCCGCCCGCCGTGCGGCATAGACGCCGATCCCCAGCATCATCACCAGATAAATGCTGACACCCGTAAAGATGATTACTTCGGTGGTCATCCGTCGTTAAGCACTCTCATGCGAATTAGAAATCCCAGGCCGGTGTGGCATGCCGTCGTTCGGGATCAAAGAAGGCTTCTTCCGCCACGCGACAGCGTTCCATTACACGCGTCCACTTCAGTTCCCGGATGTAATAGATCTCAGCATAGAGCTCATCACCAGGCAGACCCCAGGGCGTGTCGAGCGACGCGAGCGCCAGGTTCGATTTGGTGGTGGGCGACCAGGTGGCTGACGTCACCGTGCCGATGGCGTTTCCATTTTTGTCGAAAATGAAGGAATTGTTCGCCGGTTTGTTACCATCGATGAGGAGTTTGACCATGCGATAGCGGGAACCGGCGGCATTCTCGGCAAGCAAACTTCTGCGACCGTTGAAATTGCCTTTTTTCAGATGCACCAGCCACCCCAACCCCAGCTCGTAAGGCGAACGACTGCGGCCGTTGCGCACAGCATCCTGGGCCGGCACAAAGTCGGCACCCGCCTGAATGAAACCGGCTTCGATGCGGGCGATGCCAAGGGCTTCGCCACCCATGGCGCGGATACCGTAATTTTCCCCCGCAGCCATCAGCCGGTCCCAGAGCAATTCCGCCAGGTCCGGTGCAACCCAGAATTCGTAGCCGAGATCTCCGGTGAATCCGGTGCGCGAAATCATGATCTCACGTTGTTCGAAAGGAAACGTTCTGAAGCGGTAGGGTTTCAGGCTCGCAACATCAGAGAAGCCCATCTGTTTCAGCACCGCGCACGATGTTGGGCCCTGGAAGGCGAGCGATGCGACCGCTTCGGTCTCGTCAATGATCTGCACGTCAAAACCCATGGCGGACCAGTGCAGCCAGTCCAGATGTCGCTCCTGCGAACACAAGCGGTAGTCGTCTTCGCCAAGCCGGAACAGGGTGCCGTCGTCGAGCACCTGCCCTGCGTCGTTGCACCAGCAGACGTACATCACCTGGCCGATGGCAAGTTTGGCGAGATTGCGCGTAACCAGACGGTTCAGATAGGCTCCCGCATCCGCACCGTTGATCCGGTATTTGGTCATCGGTGTCAGATCGAAAACCGCGCAGGTGTTGCGAATCGCAAAGTATTCCAACTCGACGTCGGTATAGGACAGGGGCGTCGTGTAGCCCTTCCAGTCTTCCCACTCGTTCGTTTCACAGGCAGCCGCAACGCGTGAATGAAAGGGCGTGTGCAACACCCTGCGATCGTCATGAGGCCGCATCATCCAGGCTCCCTGAGCAGAATCTCGTGGGCTGCATTCTTGCCTGCCAGCCCCATCACCCCGCCGCCCGGGTGGGCGCCCGCGCCGCACAGATACAAGCCGTCTATCGGTGTGGCGTACTGCGTAGCCCCGGGCACGGGACGCATCATCATGAACTGATCCAGGCTCAACTCCCCATGGTGCCAGTGGCCACCGCGAATGC
>JAPUFN010000405.1 GCA_027293665.1 Gammaproteobacteria bacterium
GCATCGGTTACTGTGACGCAGAGCGCATCCGCACTGCACATAGCCTCTTCGAGTGCTGCGCGACTCATGGGCTCATCGTGCTCATTGAGCACGGTATCGAACTCCTCGTACAACACCTGCTCGACCGCCGCCGGCCACCGGCGCGTCACGACGACGCGCGGTCGCGTGCTCATATTTTTTCCCTGCGATGATAAATCAACGTTGCCTCAATGCAGATACCGAGCGAATCCCAGGGTGGTTCTTCATCAGCTGACAGCACAATGGCGCGATTCCCCTCGTAGACGAGTTCCGGAAACAGCGTCCTGAACGTATCGACCAGCGTCGTGCGGCAATTGAAATACAGGCCGTATTGATCCGGCGTCGACTGCTTCCACGCAATTCGCAACGTGCTGCCCGATTTCGTGGCTTCAGTGAGGTAGGCAGGTTCTCCCCATTTCAATGTTTCCGTGAGCGCACCGATGCTTTCGTTCTCCAGAGCGGTCTGAAAAATCAGGCTCCGTACCCCGAGTAGTTTCGGCCGGATGCCTGCAGGATATGAATCGAATACCGCGGCTACCGGGGCATCCATTCTCGGAGTATCTGTGCGTTTCAGTTCAGCCATCAATTTGCCCGCGGACTTTCAAAGTTTCGCCGAATCTGATCTATCCTGAGTGGAAAGTCCCGAAGATGCAAAGCAGCCGGGCGAGATCAGCAAAGTAGTCCTCGGGCACATTCGGCTCGAGAGCGACCTGTGACTCAGCATGCAATCTCGCGATTGCCACCGCATCTCCCGGCTCATAGGATCGCATTCGTATCATCGTGCAAGCATGCCCGCCATCGATTGACCTCTGCGTCAGCTGGTTCCGTATTGGAGTATATTGCCTGGTTCGAGGGGTAAAGGAGAATCAGTATGCGCGGCGCCCAGGTCTTCATGGATTCACTGCTGCTGCACGGCGCCAATCGCATCTTTGGCAATCCCGGGACGACAGAAAACTCAATGCTCGATCGATTGATCGATTATCCGGACATCGAGTATTACGTCACGCTGCATGAGGGTGTGGCGGTTGGCGCCGCAAGTTTCTACGCACTCGCCAGTCAGACAACGGGGGTTGCCAACCTCCACGTTGCGCCAGGACTGGGCAACGGCATCGGCATGATGTTCAACGCGCTCAAAGCGAATGCACCACTCATCGTGACTGCCGGTCAGCAGGACACTCGCATGCGCCTGCAAGAGCCCCTGCTATCTCATGACCTGGTGGCGATGGCGAAACCTGTTACCAAATGGAGTGTTGAGCCGCAAAGTGCCAATGAAATGGCGCCGATCATGCAGCGCGCTTTCAAAATCGCCAACGACCATCCTCGCGGACCGGTATTCGTTTCCTTACCTGTTAACGTCATGGAGCAGGAGACAACGATCGCCGCCAGCACGAGCGGCACACTCGAACGCGCAGGCATTCCCCACGAAGACAGCCTGGCGCAGGTTGCAACGCTGCTGCAGACCGCTTTGAACCCAGCGATTCTTGTGGGAGACGATGTTGCCGTGGATAACGCCGTGGCGCAGGTTGTTGCGCTGGCGGAAAAAATCGGTGCTCCGGTGTTCCATGAAGGTCTGCGCTGCCAGATTTCTTTCCCGAGCCGGCACCCCAACCAGCGCGGTGCCATTCCATTTGAAGCCGCCCAGACGGCTAAGAAACTGGCGAGGTACGACCTCGTGCTCATGCTGGGTGGACATTTTTTCGAGGACATCTGGTTCGACGCCACATCGCCCATACCCGAGACAACCCGCCTGATTCAAATCAACAGCAGCCAGGCCCAACTCGCGGCAAAGATCAGCGTAGACCTCGGCCTCGTCGGCAATCTGCGTACGACCCTCGAACAGATTCTGCTGCGATTGAACGAAGCAGGCAGCGCTGAATCTGGGCAGGCGGCGACCGAGCGTAATTCGAACCTGGCAGAGGAACATCAGGCGATTGAAGCTGACCACGCAGATCGGCTCGAGCGATTGTGGGATACCTCGCCCATGTCTCCAGGCCGCGCAATTCGGGAGATCAGCCAGGGGCTACCGATCGAAACGATTGTAGTCGACGAATCCATCACCGCGTCGCTGGAAACCGCGACACATTTCGACTTCCGGCAGCCGGGCGACTACTTCGCCGGTCGTGGCGGAGGCATCGGCCAGGGCATTGCCGCGGCAATCGGCGTGCAGGTGGCGCAACCCGGACGCCGGGTGCTGGCGCTGTCCGGCGATGGCTCGGCGATGTACAGCATTCAGGCATTATGGACGGCGGCCCATCATGATCTGCCGATCGTCTTCGTGATTCTGGCCAATCGCGAGTATCGCGTACTCAAACACAATATGGACATCTACCGGGCCCGCTTCGGCGTGGGTTCCAACAAACCCTATCCGAACATGGATCTCAACACGCCGGTGCTGGACTTCCCCGCTCTGGCTCAGGGGATGGGGGTTCCCGGCGAACGCATCAGCGACGCCGACGATCTGGCTGGCGCCATCGAGAGCGCTTTCGCGACAAACGCGCCCTACCTCATCGAAGTGGTGATATCCGGCAAGCAGTAACGCCTGCCCTGCGGTCAGCGATCGTTGAGCACAGAGTTGAGAAGCTTCAGGCGGGCTGCCTTTTCCGGTCCGTCGGGTATCACGTGCTCGAGTCGGTCCTCGGCTTCACCCGTACGCAACCATTTCTGCGGAAACTCTGCCGCCTGCGAGCGCTCTGGATGCCTGAATACGGCCCCTTGATTGTATTTCTGTGAGTAGGGAATCTGATTGTGGCCAGCAGAATCCGTCAGTGCCGCATACAACCGCTCACGCAGATCCGTTTTAAGCTCGAGCAGTTCCGCTGACTCGATCAGATTGTGCGACTCAGTCGGATCCTCGCGCAGATCGAAGAGTTCTTCCGTGTCCCAGACTCCGTGATACTGGATGTATTTATAGCGATCGGTGCGCAGCGCGAGAACTGTGGGGGTTTGCGGGTAGTTGAACTCCCAGTAATATTCATACACCAGTTCCGAGCGCCATTCCGGATCCACCTCACCGCGGGCAAGATGGGCAAAACTCATCCCGTCATGCTGCGGCGATGGTGCGATACCCGCAAGTTCGAGGATGGTCGGCGCAATGTCGATATTCGCGACAATGTCTTCGACCACCCGGCCGGCGGGAAACCTGCCGGGCGCGAGTGCAAGCAACGGCACTCGCATGGATTCTTCGTAGGCATTGCGTTTATCAATCAGTCCATGTTCGCCAAACAGAAAACCGTTGTCGCCCATCAGAAATATGACCGTATCTTCGGCAAGCCCCGCCGCCTCAACCCAGGCCCGTACGCGCCCGAGGCTGTCATCGACTGCGCTGAGCGTGCGGTGATACTGGCGCTTGAAATCGGCAAGCGGCAAATCGCTGTGGTACGGAAACTCGAGGCCGTGCCAGCTGTTGCGCTGATTCAATACCCACATCGGTACATCTGCGCCAGGGCCCGGGGACTCCCCGATACTAATCTGCGCGTCGGCGTACTGAGCAACGTGCCTTTCCGCCGGTTCGAACAGGGCGTGAACCGCCTTGTGTGAAAGGTAGAGCAGAAATGGCCGGGATGGATCTCTGTTCTCGAGAAAGTCGAGCGCGTAGTCGGTCAACTC
>JAPUFN010000406.1 GCA_027293665.1 Gammaproteobacteria bacterium
GACGACCAGCGGCGGGGGTTAGCCCGTGAGCACGCTACACGACTATCTGCTGGATTGCCGCAAGCGTCTGCGGCGGCGTTTTGTGGCGCGGGGCAGCGCCCTGCTGGCACTGAGTGCAGTGGCGGCGACCGTAGTATTTGCTCTGCTTGTCGTGTCCTGGGTACCGGGCGGTGGGCTGGTGATTGTGGCCCGCAGCGTCCTCTACCTGGCGCTGGTGGCGGGAATCGCAGTGATCGTCTGGTGGCCGATGCGGATCGCTACTGTGCCGCGACAGGTCGAAGCGCGCGTGACGGATTTCGACGGCAGGCTGCAAACCTGGTGGGATACGTCGCAGCGCGGCGCTGACTCCGCGATGCTCGAACTCCTCACGCGCGAGACACAAATCATTGCGGCTGCCCATGACAAGTTGCAGGTGGTTGCGAGCCGGGAAATCGCCGCACCGGCCGGCATCGCAGGTCTGCTGACAATTACTCTCATCGTGTTACTCGCAAGTGGCAATAATCCCTGGCAGCTCGCCGCCAAGCGTTTGTGGACGGGCGATCTGCTGGTGGCGGCCGCTCCGCGCATCACGGTCAGCCCCGGCGACGTGGTGGTGCCGCGCGGCGCGGATGTCGTGGTGGAAGCTGCAGCCAGCGGATTTCTGGCCCGGCGCATGGAAATGCACGCCGCGTTCGAGCGCACCGAAGGTTGGGAGACGGCGCCAATGTCGCGTCTCGCCGAGAGCAAGTACGGCTTCGTGTTCGTCGGTGTCAGCGAAGAGGTGGAATACTACGTGGCCTCTGCCGGCCTTAACTCGCAGCGTCACGTGATTCATGTTGCCGATCTGCCTCGCGTTACGGGTGTTAACTTGTCCTATGAGTTTCCTGCGTGGACAGGTTTACCAGTCACCGACCGCGACGACGGTGACATTTCCGCGTTGCCTGGCACACAGATCGCGATCACCGCCATTACCGACCTACCGGTAACAGATCCACTCATCGTGGTAAACGGAGAGGTACTCCAGGCAAGCTCAGATGGGCTTGCCAGCCGCGGTGCATTTGCAGTAAGCGAGGAAGGCAGCTGGCATGTCGCGGTGCGTCACGAAGGTACACTTGCGCGGATCAGTGACACTTATCTGATCAGCGTCGTCGAGGACAACCCACCGGAAGTTTCTTTCAGCTGGCCCGGCTACGACCGCCAGGCAACCTCCATCGAAGAAGTCGGGCTGCGCTTTCGCAGCCGCGATGACTTTGGGGTGGAATCGCTCTCACTCAAGTATTCGCTTAACGGCGGTTCCTGGGTGGACGTTGCTCTGAGCGCTGATGCGGATGAGCCCGGACACCTGTTGTATCTGGAAGATCTCAGGATTGCTGCGACCCCCGGTGGTGAACAACGCACGCTCAGACCCGGCGATATGATCTCTTTCTATGCCGAAGCGCACGACCATACGGCCGTGGCGCGTACCGCGCTGTACTTCGTTGATGTCAGACCGTTCGATAAAACCTATCGGGAATCGCAGGCAGTTGCCGGTCAGGCAGGTAGTCGCAACGAACTCGACATCGCTGAGCGGCAGAAAGAAATCGTCAGTGCAACCTGGAATCTTCTCAACAAGCGGGCCAGTCAGAAGACTGGGGAGACGAACGACGAAGCCGAGGCCGATCAGGCGGAGGTATTAGCGATGCTGCAACGAACGTTGAAGGACCAGATCCTCACGCTTACCGCGCGCGCAGCAGCTCGACGCCTGGACGTCAACGACGAGATCGATCAGTTCACGGCAGAGCTCACTCTTGCGTCTGAGTTTATGGAACCCGCAGCGGTTAAGCTCGAAGCGCGCGAACTGCTCGATGCGATCGCCCCCGAACAGCAGGCGCTGCACCATCTGCTGGCGGCTCAGGCGAGCATGACCGATGTGAACGTTTCGATGACGCGGGCCGACATGCGAGGCACCGCGGGACGCTCCCTGTCTGAACTTTTTGATCTGGAGATGGACCCGGAGCGTAACCGCTATGAAATGCCGCAGCGGCCGAATGCGACTGAAGGTGACGAGCAGGACGACGGCGATTGGCGGGCTTTGGAAGAGCTTGCCGAGCGGCAGCAGCGAATTGCCGAACGCCAACGCGGCGGCGCGGAAAGTGTGGCGTCGCGCTGGCAGCAGGAACGCCTGCAGATGGACCTCGAGGCACTGCGCGAGCGACTTGAAAACCTGCAGCGTAACCAGGCGGGTGAAGGTCGTGATTCTGCAGCCATCGAAAATGCGATCGCCGAATTGAATGAGGCGCGGGCGGCGATAGATAGCGAATCGGCCAGCACACAACAGGCCAGTCAGGCGCTACGCAGGGCAGCGGCACAGTTGCGCGAAAACGAGCGCGGCAATCTGGATCAGCAACTCGCGCGTTCGGGCCGCCAGATCGAAAATCTCCTCACCGATCAGCGCAACAGCATCGACCGGCTCGAGGAGTTGCAGCGGGAAACTCTGGATGCGGCGCGCGCAGGAGAGGTTGATCCGTTCGACAACTATACGATGGAGTCATACGCCGTCCGCAAACGCCGTATGCAGCAGGATCTGGATGACGTCACACGGCAGATCGATGCGGTGGGCGACGCGCTGGCAGGTCGGGATCCGGATACCCGGCGCGTTTTGCAGCGCGCTTTGACTGAACTATCCGAGCAGCGCGTTGCTGAACGGCTGGCAGCCACCGCGGATGCGTTCGAATACGGCCGACCACTATTTGCGATTGGCAACGAAGCGGCGGTTGAGCGCGCGTTGCAGCGACTCGGCGATCGTGTGCGTCAGGCTCGCCGCCTGCTCGAAAGTGGTGATGCCGCGGTGCGCGATGACACAAGCCTTGCGCGCGTACGCTCACTGCGCCAGGCGCTTGCCGCTGCGAACCCGGCAAACGCTGCCACTGGCGGTGGCTTCGACGACAACAACCTCAACGGCATCGTGCGCGCCACTGATGCACTGGAGTTCCGGCTCGGCCAGGAACTGGGCGAGGCATTCAATCTGAATACCGCGCTGAACCGGGCTGCCTACGTTCCCCGGGGCACCGCTGCCGACAACACCGATGTTCTGCTGCAGATGACGAAAGACCGGCTCGATCTCATCGAGAGCGTGTTGCTGAATCTCGAAGCACCACCCATCCGGGCACAGAACCCGCGGGACACGGCGCGAGATTCTGTGGAGGCTGCCCGCTACTTCCGGGATTTGAGCGCGCCCGACGCTTAGCGCCGGCCTACTCTCCAACGATCGCCTGATTAACCGCGATTTTGAGGTCGGAGCGCAGCGGCCAGGGTGAGCCCATCAGCTGGATCATGGCGACCATCACGAAGTCTTCCACCGGATCGACCCAGAAAATCGTCCCTGCGGCACCACCCCAACTGTATTCACCCTCCGAACCCATCACACCGGATGCGGCAACGTCTGTGACGAGACCAAAACCCAGGCCGAAGCCGAAGCCGTTCAACGAACGACTGCCGAGGCTCGGTGTTTCACCGCTGCACCTTCGCTGATTGACGCGGGCAGGTGGTTCAGCGTCATGAACTCGATGGTTTTCGGACTCAGGATGCGATTGCCATCCAGGCTGCCACCGTTGCGCAGCATCTCTGCAAAACGCAGATAGTCCATCGCCGTCGACACGAGACCGCCGCCGCCGGAAAACATGGTGACGTCCTGGAAGCTCGATATGGACTGCTCACCGAGGGTCACGAGTTTGCTGTTTTCGGCGTCCCAGCGGTGGTTCGGCAGAAACCGG
>JAPUFN010000407.1 GCA_027293665.1 Gammaproteobacteria bacterium
ACTCTTCTACTACCGCCTCTTCCGCTGCGGGTTCTTCCGCTGCGGGTTCTTCCGCTACGGCTTCTTCAGCTACGGCTTCTTAAGCCGCGGGATCGTCAACAGCAGCTTCTTCCTCGACAACTTCTTCGACGACCGCTTCTTCGACGACAACTTCTTCGACGACCGCTTCTTCGACGACGACTTCTTCGACAACCGCTTCTTCGACAACCGCTTCTTCGACGACGACTTCCTCAACCACCGGCGGCTTTGGCACCGCGGCTTCGATCAATTTGTGTTCCAGCAGGATGATGATTTTGGCATCACCATTTACCCAGGCTTTATCGGCGTTCTGTACCGCGTATCGTTCGCTGCGTTTCTGGAATATCGTGTACTCGTCAGTTTTTACGATGACTTTCACTGGTCGCGTCCTGTTGCGTTGGAAAGCGCGGGACTCTACGTGCTTGTGGCTGTAAATTCATCCTGTTCGGCGAATTATTTTGCTTCCGCTGTAACATTTCACCATATCCTTATTCCGACGCGGCTCTCCAAATCCCACGCGAATTCAGTACAATGCGCCGCTATTTTTCGCAAGAGTTCGTTATGGCTTTGCAGCCCGGGCAAGACGAGACCAGTTATGTCGTGCGCTTCGCCGGTGATTCCGGTGACGGCATTCAGTTGCAGGGCCAGCAGTTTACCGTGGCTTCCGCCCTCGCCGGCCACGATCTGGCGACGTTGCCGGATTTTCCAGCCGAGATTCGCGCGCCTACCGGCACCCGCTTTGGTGTCTCGGCGTTCCAGATCCAATTCGGTGGCAATCGAATCACCACGCCTGGCGATGAGCCAAACGTCCTGATCGCGTTCAATCCAGCGGCACTCGCGGTAAACCTGCCGCATCTTAGCCCGGGCGCGATGATCATCGTCGATGAAAACGCGTTTACCCAGCAGCGTCTGAAGCGCGCCGACCTTGCGACCAATCCGCTGGAGGATGGCAGTCTTAACGAGTTCACTGTCATACCTATCGCGATCAGTGATCTCACTCAGCAGGCTGCAAAGCCGTTTGGTCTGGGGTCCAAGGATTCTCTGCGCTCTAAGAATTTCTGGGCACTCGGGCTGATGCTGTGGCTGTTCGATCAGCCCAGAGATGCGAGTCGACAGTGGATAAAGATCAAATTCGCGCGCGATGAAGCGGTGCGCGATGCAAACCTGGCCGCACTCGATGCGGGTCACGTTTACGGTGAAACCGCCGAACTCGCGCACGGTCTGGTACAACACAAAACGCCGCAAGCAAAATTCGATGCGGTCGAGTACAGAACGTTGACCGGTGCTGAGGCTCTGGCGCTTGGCCTGGTGGCTGCGGGTGAGCTGGCGGACACCGAACTGATGTTCTGTTCTTATCCGATCACGCCTGCCTCAGCATTGCTGCATCAGCTAGCCGGACTTGAAGACGCTGGTGTATCTACCTTCCAGGCGGAAGACGAGATCGCCGCAATCTGCTCCGCGATCGGCGCCTCTTATGCAGGCAAGCTTGGAGTGACTTCGAGTTCGGGACCCGGAATTGCCCTGAAGACAGAAGCCATCGGCCTTGCGGTGGCAACTGAGCTACCGCTGTTGATCGTCAACTCGCAACGGGCCGGGCCTTCCACCGGGATGCCGACCAAGACCGAACAATCAGACCTCTATCAGGCGGTGTACGGCCGCAATGCGGACACGCCGATTCCGGTTGTGGCCTCGCGCTCGCCGGCCGATTGTTTCGACACCGCGATTGAAGCCGTGCGCATAGCGCTGCGCCACATGACCCCGGTGATTCTGTTGACCGATGGCTATATCGCAAATGCCTCGGAACTATGGCCCATTCCCGATTTCGAGCGCTATGCGCCGATCGCGACTGCAAAGCCGGATGACGCAGCGACCGGTGGAGTTTTTCAACGAAATCCGCAGACGCACGCACGCGTCTGGGCAACACCGGGCGATGCCCGCTTCATCCATCGCATCGGCGGTATCGAGAAGGACATCGACTCCGGCAACATCTCCTACGAAGCCGACAATCATCAGGCAATGACCGATTTACGCCGGGCTAAAGTCGCAAGCGTTGCCGATTACCTGCCGCCGCAAGAGCTCGAACAGGGAGTCGTGGGCGGCCTGGCCGTGGTTGCCTGGGGCTCCACCTACGGCGCTGTATACCAGGCAGTCAATCAATGCCTCAGCGAAGGCTACACCGTCGCGCAGATTCATCTGCGTTATCTCAACCCACTGCCTGCGAATCTCGGCGAACTGCTGGCGCGCTTCGATCGAGTATTGATCCCGGAGTTGAATGACGGTCAGTTAGCCACCTTGTTACGCGACAAACTGTTGATCGACTCTGTCCAGATGAACAAAGTCACCGGTCAGCCGCTTGGCGTGGCAGAGCTGAAGGACGTCATCTATCGCAACGTGCCGCGCAAAATGCTGGAGGTCAGCAATGAGTGAACTTTCATTTAAGGACTTCGCCACTGACCAGGAAGTTCGCTGGTGTCCCGGCTGCGGCGACTATTCAATTCTCAAGGCGGTACAGCGCACATTGGCCGCTGGTGGTGCGAAACCCGAAAACACGGTGTTCGTGTCCGGGATCGGTTGTTCCTCGCGGCTTCCCTACTACGTGGAAACCTATGGCTTTCATACCATTCACGGCCGCGCCCCGGCCGTTGCGACCGGCGTGAAGCTGGCCAACCCGCAACTCGACGTCTGGGTGGTCACCGGCGATGGCGATGGGTTGTCGATTGGTGGTAATCACCTGCTGCACGCGCTGCGGCGTAACATCGATCTGAATATCCTGCTGTTCAACAACGAAATCTACGGCCTCACCAAGGGCCAGTACTCGCCAACTTCGCGCCCCGGAACGACCAGCCCATCAAGTCCGGGCGGTTCGTTCGACACACCCATTGAGCCTGGCCTCTTTGCGCTGGGCGCAGGTGCAAGCTTCATCGCGCGGGCGGTGGACATCGATCAGAAAGGCTTGCCGCTCCTGCTTGCGCAAGCAAACGACCACTCGGGCACCGCCTTCGTGGAGATTCTGCAGAACTGTATCGTCTACAACAAAGATGTCTTTGACGATGTCGTCAGCAAGAAGACGGCCGCTGACACCCAGATTCACGTGCAGAACGGCGAGCCACTGATATATGGCAAAGAGCGCAACAAAGGCTTGCGCCTGAATGCCGCCACACTTGCCCTGGAAAGCGTGGAAATCGGCGCTGACGACGTAACCGAAGCGGACGTTCTCGTGCATGACGAGACAAACACGACGCTTGCACAACTGCTGTTGAGCATGGAGGCACCGCTGCCTGCCGCAATGGGTGTGATTCACCGCGTGCAGAAGCCGGTTTTCAACACCAGTTTCTGGCAGAACAAGCCAACCGGGCGACGGGCGAAAGTCGTGGATCTGCTACGCCACGGGAATATGCTCGACCGCCGGGTGGGCTGAGACTGCCTGGCCCGAACGGCGGCGCCTGGCCCGAACCGCGACCGTTCCGCACCGCAGGGTGCCTGGCGCTTGTGTTTCCTGTATTCCCATAAAACCTCGATCTGATCACATTTCGTTACCAGAGGTAACAAATTGCTGGACTTCTATCGCTGGATGGCTAGAATGCTCGGACCAAATTGGTCTGACCACAGTGGTCTGGCTAAAAAGCCTGGCTGATTCGACACGAATTCACCCCTGATCCTGAACTGAGTAAATAGAGCCTGCTGCATGAGCAAACACGAAGAAATCGCCGACAGCCTGACTCACGACATACTGGTCGGCCAGTACCGTACCGGTGAGCGACTGCCGTCCGAGCGCGATCTCGCCGTCCGCTTCGATGCCAATCGAGGCGCCGTGCGCGAAGCGATGAAGAAACTCGAACAGCTCGGCGTTGCCGATATCCAACCCGGGGGCGCCCGGGTGGTGCCGGTGGAAGAGGCAAGTCTCGATGTCATCGGCCACCTTCTGGCAGTCGGTGAAGTGCCTGACAGCAAGCTCGTCGATCAGATTCTTGAAGTCATTGCCGGTCTCATTCAGACGGCCGTCCTTTCGGCTTTTCGAAGGGGCAATGCTGCTCAGCTCGAAGAATTGCGTCTGCTTACCAGGCCGCTCTACCTGGAAGAGCTGGACCACGATGCACATATGCTGGCTCGGATCAGCCTCATGCAGGCTTTGCTCGCAGCCAGCGAAAATCTCGCCGTGCAACTGATCGCAAAAAGTCTGTTCCTGCAGTTCGTTCCCAGGATGGCGGCACTAGTAGACTATGGTCAGATAGATCTCAATGCTCACCGCAGACTTTCCGAGCAACTCGATGCGGCGCTCGGCAATCGCGATCTTGATGAAACCAGAAGAATTTTCTCCGCACTGATGGATCTAAACCGGGATGCCGTCAAGCGCAAGTTCGACGAATATGAACTCGCAAAAACCCAGACCATCCAGGAGGTCGCCGCATCATGATGCGCAAACTATTTATTCCCGCTCTCGTGATCGTCGCGGCGATATTCGGCGCGGTGACACTCATGGCGACAGGCCCGCAGTTGGAACCTTCCGCGAT
>JAPUFN010000408.1 GCA_027293665.1 Gammaproteobacteria bacterium
TCATCGCACGCGCTCTGAGCCTTGTTTTCATCGCGACACGCGATGATCACGCGCGCACCTTTCGCCGCTAGAACTTTCGCAGCTTCAAAGCCAATACCGCTGTTACCGCCGGTAATCACTACCGTACGGCCGCTCTGGGCCGCAAGATTATCTATCTGCCATGACATGACGAGCCCCCTTCCCAGCCAAGCGATTCATGGTAGCGCATGGCGAACCGAGGGGACATGCCACCTGGTTTGCCGTTTTTCGGGCTGTTATGTCTGCCGTGTATAGATAGTTGTATACATGTATACACAGTGCTAGGGTTGTAATAGCCAAATTCCCTAGTGGCGACTGGTAGCGGTAGCAGTGGTTGGTGGCAGTAGTTAATAGCTGTTTGTTAACACCCTTGTTAACCGCGACCGGTTAATAAAGGTGACGTGTATGCATGTAATATGTTTGCTGAGTCAAAAAGGGGGGGCGGGCAAGTCGACGGTCGTACAATCGTTAGCGGTGTGTGCCGAGCAGCACAATCAGCGCACGCTAATCGTTGAACTCGATCCACAAGGTACTCTCAAAGATTGGTCCGATCGCCGAGAGGCCGAACATCCGAAAGTGCTTCAAACTCTTCCACAATCTCTCGGCGACGTCCTCGAAGATGCTCGCAGCAATGGGGTCGACTGGGTGTTCATCGATACACCCGGCCATCACAATCCTGCGGCGATAACGATTGCGGCAAATGCCGATCTGATACTCATTCCGTGCAAGATCCTGTCAACTAAAGATGTTGACGCAATTTTGCCGACGATTGCTGAGGCAGAACGCGCACAAAAACCCGCATATGTGTTGATGAATCAGGTGCCGCCGAACGCCCCGAAACTCGTTCGCAATCGTCAGATTCGTATTCAGGAAGAATACGGAATCAAAGTGCTCTCATTGAGTCTCTCGCGCAGAGCAGACTTCGAGTATTGTGATGCACTGGGCCTGTCTGCTGGAGAATTCAATCCCGCCGGACCTGCCGCGCAAGAGATCACAAAGCTCTATGTACTGGTGCAGGTGATTTTGCAGGTAGCGAAAGCCGTCGAGAGCACAAGTGGCATCGCATACCGGCCCAGAGAGACTGAGCCCGACACGACGGAGTCACTCGAGTCCAACGAGACCGAGATAAACGAAGCTGGCGCCACAGACGCGTTTCAACCTAGAATTCCGGCGGGTATTGTCGAATCTGAGGACTGATCCGTGGCATCAATAAAAACCCCCCAGCCGCCAAGCCGGTCTGGGAAGAAACCCGTGACCGCCTATGTCGAGAAGACCGCACACAAGCAGCTGAGATCACTAGGGCTCGATCTGGATAAATCCAATCAGGACATGATCGTGGAAGCGCTCAACGACTACTTCTCCCGCCACGGTCTGGATCGCCTTGCTTAGCAGCTAAAGCCTAATACAGATCCGTCAACCCGTAGGCCTGCATCTGTGACTGAAACCGTTCGACATCGTGACTGAGAATTACGATGTCGTGCTTTTCTCCAGACTGGTCGCGCACATGATCACGCAATAACGCCTCTGCCTGAAACCCCATCTCCTCAAAGACCGCAATTGCGCTGGTCTGATCCGCGGTCATCTGTGCGGTGAGCTTTTCAAGCCCGAGCCCAAGCGCGATCAGAAAACTCTCCTGTATCAGCACCCGGCCAAGCCCCCGGTCGCGACCGGCAGGACCTACGAGCACGCGCAGTTCTCCCAGATGCGGCGACCAACTGTGCTCGTCGCGCACAACGGCCGTACAGCCGAGAATTTCATCCGCCGAAGACGCCAGCAGGCTCACAATCTCTCCCGCTTCGAGCTGCGCTACCCAGGCAGCCAGCACCCTGGGTTGCGTGATGTCCCGCCGCAGAAACAACAGATCATGAGTGGGTAACGATTGCGCGAATACAAGTACTGCCGCTTCACTGGCTGCCGTCATGAGCTCCAGGACAACTTCGCCGTCTTTGATGTTGACCGTTTTCGGATAACGCGTGGATTCAGTCATACGGACCGCTCTCCCAACCAGGTCGCCAACCGTGGCCACATCCGGCGAACCGCATTGGGTCCGGCGATGAGGCTCACATGCCCACCTTTCAGCACGATCTCCTCTTTATCCTGTGAACTAACGAGTTCCAACAGCGGCTTGCTGGCTTCGTAGGCAACGATGTGGTCATGCTCGGCGATTGCATGCATGACCGGTATTCGAATGTCAGCGAGCTTCGCAGTATTGCCACCCACCACCAGTTCCCCTTTGAACAGCTTGTTTCCCCACATCAACTCACGAGTAGTATCACGAAAATATTCTCCTGCCAGTGGCAGCGTTTCATTGCCCCAGCGTTCGAACGCCCGATAGGATTTCACGAACTCGTCATTCCACATCTGCTCCCAGACACGCATCTGCCCCGCCGCACGGCTGGCAGGTCGCAACATCTCGAATGATGCCTGGATAAAGTCCTGTGGGATGATGCCGACGGTATCGACGAGCGTGTCGACATCAAAATGCGCTTCATCCGACCAGATGCGGGTGAGCCCCATCTCTGCCCAGTTGACCGGGGTCGTCAGACAGACCAGATTTTTCAGCGGTCCGTCCGCGTGACTGGCTGCATAGATCAACGACAACACGCCTCCCATACAGTAGCCGACGATCGATAAGTCCGGTTCGCCGCAATCCTGCTCTACTCTGCGCACACAGGATGGGATGAAATCCTGGGTGTAGCTGGCCAGGTTCAAGCGCCGCTCTTCCGGCAGCGGCGGTTCCCAGTCGATGACGTAGACATCAAAACCCTGCAGCAGCAGGTACTCAACCATGCTCTGGCCTGGTGCTAAGTCAAACACGTAGCCCCGGTTAGTGGTCGCCATGACGAGCAGCAGCGGCACGCGGTACAACTCATCAGCCAGCGGCAGGTAGTGATACAGCCGCAACGTGCCGCGCTCGTATATCAACTGCCTCGGGGTGAGGCCAACCTTTACTGGCGACGCCCTGATGAACTCCAGGCCTTTGATGTTGCGGCGCATGGCCCGCTCCATCATGCGCTGCGTGCGCTCGAGGGCACTGGGTTGGGCAGCACTTTCACTCATCACTGTTCGCGCCCTCAAGGCTGGGCGGCTGTTTGGTTCGCGGAGGGCCTTTGGCTTTCGCTGCGGATCCCGCGCCGGTCAGGGTGATCAGCATCTCTTCGATATGCGCGACCCTGTCTTCGACCGCACGGACACTTTCACCAAGGCGCAACACATCGTCGCGACTGGGAAGGTTGAACGCTGACAGCTGGTTCGCCATCGACTCGCTGAATGCTTTTTGCATACTCAGCTGCATGCTCTGCATCTTGTTCATCGATCGGCTGAACTCGTCCGTGCCCATGAATCGATTCGCCAGCTTGTCAAACCCACGTTCCCATTCGGTGACGAGCTTGCGAAACGCATCGGCTGGATCAGTTTTATTCTGCGTCATCGGCTTTTTGCTCCAGACTGCGAAAGTTTGCATTCATTCGCACTGTCAGTCTCCCACAAATCGCCGCGCAGGGCTGCACTGCAGCCTGCCGGTTTGAGCCAAAAAGATTGATAACCGGTGCTTGTCTGATCTAAAAAGGCTAAAGGCTGATACCCGGTACTAGCCGTTGCGCCTGTCGGCAAAGCCGTAGATTTGTGCAACGCGCTCTCCGACGCCGTGACGCTCGATAACTTCACGTCGATCATCACCGTCGCGGCGATCGGTACCGGCGAAATAGTGATTTGAGAGTTGGCCCTGGAGCGCACGACGATCCATGCCCCGTCGATCGTTCCAATACTTGTACTTACACTGACACTTATCCTGCTGGCTGCAATCTGGCAGTGGCAGCGGGGGCGCTTCTGCGCTCAAAAACCGCCTGCTTCGAAGCTCGGCGGCGGCACTGCATTGCGTGAGGATGTCGGGTACGACGGAAACTGAACGATAGGGATAAACTGGTCCATTCATTTCCCCAGCTTAGCCACAAGCGCATTACAACTAAAAGGCTGCTACGTATGAAATTGTGCGCAGATTCTTACAGTTAGGTTTGGTACTGGTATGGTGATCAGATTGCCTGAGGGGGACAACTTGTGACAGACAATCAACCGTTGTGGCTGCGCCTGCGCCAGATTGCATTGGTCGCCGAAAAGCTGGCACCCGTCGAAGAGGCGCTCACTGACGTACTTGGCATTGAGGTCTGCTTTCGCGATCCGGGAATTATTCATTTCGGATTGGAGAACGCGCTCTTTCCCATTGGTGACCAACTGCTGGAAGTAGTCGCACCGGTTCGGGAAAACACGGCCGGTGGACGGTATCTCGAACGCCGGGGTGGTGACGGTGGCTACATGGTGATCACACAATGCAACGATCACGCGCCGAGGAAAGCAAGAGTCGAATCTCTTGGCATTCGCATCGTTAACCAGTACGACTCCGGTGAGTTTCGTAACATGCAACTCCATCCGAAAGATACTGGTGGTTCGTTTTTCGAAATTGATGAAATGGTAGGTCCCAACGCACATGACCGCGATGGTCCGTGGGAACCGGCCGGCAAAGACTGGCAACGCTCGAGAAAGCTCGATCGGGTGACCGGAATCGTGGCTGCAGAAATCCAGTGCGACATTCCACAACAGGTTTCACAAAAGTGGTCGGAGATCTCCGAGATACCGCTCTTAAGCGGTGGTGACGCACCGATATTGCCGCTGGAGAACGCAACGGTTCGATTCGTGTCCTGCGCGGATGGACGCCCCGAGGGACTGGGCGGTATTGATATCGCCTGCGCGGATAAGACGGCCATTCTCGCCGCCGCCGAGGCACGCGGTGTGGTGTCTGGCCACAATCAGATTCAACTCTGCGGGATGAGAATCAATCTCCTGTAGCCCGTCTATCGTCCACTGGATTGCCGGAGCTGGAGCTCAATCGCCAAGTGATTCCTGAACTGCGCGCCAACCCTGAGTAATCGCCGCGTTGGTATTGGCAGCCGCCGCGGCGTCAGAATTCGCAATCGTGATTCTGCCGTGAGGTTTGCGGCCTCTGATCCAGGGTTTTTCTTCATCACTCGCATAATCCTGCTCCCAGATCAGATTTGGACTGTACGCATAGCCGTGCGGCCATCGATTTACCGTGATGGCATGGATGTCGCGCCCCGCATCAAAACCGGCACCACCAAGTGCCTGATCAAGCTGACTGCGGACATTGGCCTCAAACTCGCTGAAGGGTGTTTCCAGCAGCTTGCGTCTGCCAGCCCGCCACTGATCCGGACCTTGAATGTCCGCGAAATACGGTACGTGGCACATGTGCAACACCATCGGCTCATCCGGGGAATCGCCAAACTGATACTTACCGAGCGATACCGGGTAGTCGAGCTCTACCTGCTTGAAGAAGCCGTTCGTGTAGTACGCAAAATCGAGTCCGAGATCGGCGAATGCGCGCCAGTTGGGGATCAGGACCTTGGTGTAGGTCAGCGGTACTTTGACGCCGTAGGCGAGGTCTGCTTTCTGCGTTGCAGGAAGCTCGGGACAGATATACGGAATTGCCCCGTTATAGCAGGCGAGGATGCAGTCGTGCGCTCGAGCGGTGTGGGCCTCGCCGTTGTGGACGAAAGTAACGTCGACTGCACGCTCATCTGCTGTGTGGACGACATTCACCGCGGTTGAATTCAGGCGAATTCTGACCGCGCCATCTCTGCGATCGAGTTCGCTGTAGTCGACGCGAGCGGTGACGACATCCTCCATCGAGTTTCCAGGCACCGCCGCAGGAATGAGCGATCGCACGAGCAGACGGGCAACGGACGCATTGCCATCGGGGAAATGAAAAATGTATGGCTCATTGCCCCGATAGCCAACCCTCGGCAACGTTTGATTGAGTCCCGGCATACCACCGTCGTAAGACTGAACTGACGTGGCGGGTATTTCATCGCTACCCACACACCAGAAACTCATTCCCCAGCGCCGGAAGATTTCCAGCACCTGCTGGTCCACCTTGACGATTTCCTTGAGGAACGTGTTGTAGCTCATCTTGCGCAGCTTCTTGAGCTTCTGTTCGCGACTGAGACTGGGGAGGTAGTCGCGATCCTGCGTCCACAGGCGCACGAAGTCCTTCTTTGCCTGCTCGTTCATCGGGCTGCGGTCTGCGAATTCCTGCCAGGGAATTCGGTTGTAACCTACGACGAGCTTTTCTTCACCGTAGGTAGCCTTGTCAAAGACGATGCCTTTACTCAGACCCAACGATGAATACAGCTTCATGTCGTATGCATCGTAAAATTTCTGCACATCGATGCCGATGTCGACAAGCAGATCTTTGGCGACCTGACTGTAGGAAGACGGTGTGTCGATCGACTCTGTGCCGCCATAGCTGATGCGCGTTCTGCCGTCTATGTTGAATTCGTTACGCTTGGCGTGGCCGCCAAAATCATCATGGTTATCCAGAATGAGGATGCGGGCTTGCGGGTTACTCTGGCGGTAGAAATGGGCTGCGGCGAGACCGCTGATACCAGCTCCAACGACGATCAGATCGAACGTCTCGCCGGGTCGGCCAGCCGGCCAGGTTGCCCCGGCCACTCGAGCGTGCATCGTCTCCCACGAACCCGCGTGACTGCCGCGCAAACCGGTTTTAGCCGGCGGGTAGTAGTCTGCGGCAAGGCGGAATTCGTTCTCCGGTGCGCCGAACAGGCCCGTCCAGGGCGACAGCAGGGTTGCGCCCAGGGCGATCTGCGTACCGTTGAGAAAATCCCGCCTGGTGACTCTATCCTTCATTGGTTTTACGAAATTGGTTTTACGAAACCAGCCCGGGCGCCAGTACGACGTCAAACTGATACAGCGGCAGACCGCTCGCCGAATCAATTATCGAATCCGCGATCAGCAGATGCCGCAGCTCGGCCGGTGCCTGAGCGAGCAGCCGATCCTGCTCGATCAGCGGATCGCCACGGAAGTACATCTGTGTGGTCAAAGGCTTGAAACCCTCGCGAGATAGTTTGAAGTGTATGTGCCTGCTGCGCATACCGCCTTCTTCTACAGCTGGCAACGCGTAAGCCCCTGGTTTGATGGTCTTGAAGCGGTAACGACCCTCTCGATCAGTCCTGACTAGACCCCAGCCCTGGAAATCGGGATCCAGCGGCGCGGTATTGGGGTCTTCCGGGTGATCGTAACGGCCGTGGTGGTTTGCCTGCCAGACATCAACGAGCGTATCTCGCAACGGCTGGCCATCTGGACCGAGCACCTGGCCCTCGACGAGGATCACTTCACCGGTTGCCACCTCAGAGTGTCCCTTAATCTGCGTAAGATCCAAATCCAGATCATCCCGCTGCCCAACTGGATAAAACGGGCCCTCCACCTGCTCAGGAGTCGGCACCGCCATCGCCGCGCGCGCATGGCTCGTCGCCGTCAGCGCAAGACCGGCTGCAATGGCCAGTTTTTTCGTAGCTTCTCGCCGCGACAGACTATTTTTCTCACGCATGGCTCATCTCCATCCCCAGGTTCATCCCGTCGTCACCAACCAATCGTACAACTAATCGCACAAACTGAGTATTTCACTTATCCCGTTGTGCTGGATATAGCGTAGAAGGTATAAGAAACGATAGCTTGTTGAGAGAGGGCAACCATGCAGCACAGCGAACAGGTCCAGATCATCGAAAGCCTCATGCAGCACCTCGATCGGGGCACCAACGTCGATGCGGGTTGCCAGGTGCGTAATCCGGTAACTGGCTACACGAGCCAGGAGATTGCCGAGCAGGAGTGGCAGTCATTCTTTCAGGACCACGCGCAGGTGCTCGGTCTGTCGTCGGATCTGCCTGAGCCCTGCAGCTTTTTCACCAGTGATGATCTCGGTAAAAAGATTCTGTGCACGCGCGACAAAGACGGTCAGTTTCACGCCTTCCTCAACGTCTGCCGCCACCGCGGAACCATCGTCGAGAATGAGCCTCGCGGTAAGAAGTCGATCTTCTCGTGTCCGTTTCACGGGTGGAGTTACGCACCGAGTGGCGAACTGATTGCGGTGCCGAAGGAAGAACACTTCGGTCCGGTAGATCGCGAATGTCATTCGCTGGTCGCGCTGCCGGCCGAAGAGCGCTATGGAATGCTGTGGGTCCACCCCCGGCAGGATGCCAGCCTTGAGGTGGACGACCAGCTTGGTGATCTGGCGGCCGAATTCGACGGTTGGAATCTGGGGAAGTACAACTATCAGGGCCTGACGACCTACGACCACCCGATGAACTGGAAACTCGCTATCGACACTTTCGGCGAGACGTATCACTTTGGCACGCTGCACAGGAACACACTGGCCCAGGACTTTTACGGCAATGTACAGACCTACGATACGTACAAACGCAATCACCGCATGATGCTGTGCCTGAAAAGCATTGACGCGATGCGCGACCAGCCGAAGGACGACTGGCACGTATTGCGCGCTGCACTGCCGGTGTACTACATCTTTCCCAACGTGCAACTCATTATCGGTGCCGGCGGGCCGACGCTGGTGCGCGTGTACCCCGACGGCAAAAATCCCCACATGAGTCGCTCACAGATTTCCTTCTATCTCGACCCGGCGTTCAGTGAACAGGAAGAGCCGCGGTCGCCACGAACTGATTACGACATCGAAGACGTCAAACAGCGCATGCAGGGGTTTGCGGAGGTCATCCGGGACGAAGACTATGTTGTCGCTGCTGCGGCCCATCAGGGGGCGGTCTCCGGTGCGCAGGAATACGTGACGTTTGGGCGCAACGAACCGGCGCTGCACCACTACCACAACACCTATCGGGAAGCGCTCGGCATGCCGCCACTCGAGGTCATAAGCAACTGACCGGCTGGACCTGTACGGCATCGGCCTGACACTGGGCCCATGCTGAGTTCCGATCTCTCAGATCGAGTCAAAGTGTGACACTTGTCTTGGTTTTCTCGACCGGCAACGGCGAGACTGCGATTCACGCGCCTTCACCCAGTTAAGAGGCCCGCATGAACGCAACAGCTCAAGTCAACGAAGCAGTACTGCAGCCGATCAATCGCCTGCTGTTCGATGACCTGGTGTATGACCTGCAGCGCAACGAAGTCCGCCGAGGCGGGCGCCTCCTGCGGTTAACCCCCATAGGCCGCAAGATTCTTGAAATCCTGCTGCGTGAGAGTCCTGGTGTCGTCACCCGTGAAGAGCTGGAACACGCGATCTGGGGCGAAGAAACGCCCAGCTACAACATACTCAAGGTCCACATTCATCGACTCAGGCAGGATGTCGATCGCAACTTCGCCCTGCCGATCATCGTCACGATCCCTGGTCGCGGGTTCGCGCTGCGGTCCCGCTAGCCGCGTACTCTTTCTTAGTTCAGCCGACGGCGCTGTTCAGCCGACGGCGCTCTTTATCGCGGCTTCCAGTGCTGCTGGCTTGAATCCCCACGGGCCTCGTTCGCCCTGAAAGGCAACCGTGCCATCCGACCCAATTAGATAGAGTCGATCCGGCAAAGCGCCATACGCGTCGGCGATCTCGTCTTCAACCTCGTCCACCACGACCGGGATACGGATCTTGAGGTTGATTGCGCAGGAGGCTGCCACTTCAACGCGGCTATCGGTGTCCTCGGGGTCGTTGATCATGATGCCTTCATCGCGGTTAGGACTGACCACCCAGCCTTCTTCGGGGTGCGCTTCGCGAATGTAGACGACAACAAACGTCACTTTGTCCTGCCAGGTTTCCCACAAATCATGCAGCGCGCCCAACTGAGCGCGAAAAGGGGGTCAGGTGTAAGAGCCGAATATCAGCGCAACGGGTTTTTCGCGCGCGGCCTCGAGCAGA